>CAZBGM010000008.1:6625-25428 GCA_964491505.1 uncultured Methanomicrobiaceae archaeon
CAGAAGGGGAACAGGTTGGGCGCGTCAACGGTCTTGCGGTTGTCGGTGAGGATGCAGGGAACGTGCTCCCCATCGTTGCAGAAGTGACACACACCCAGTCGAAGATGGGTGGACAGGTCATTGCAACCGGTCTTTTGCAGGAGATTGCGCAGGAGTCTATACAGAATATCAGTGCGATTGTGAAGAACTACACCGGTAAAGAGATCCGGGATATGGATATTCATATTCAGTTTCTCAATACTCATGGTGTGGAGGGAGACTCAGCGTCTGTCACCGTTGCAACAGCAGTGATCAGCGCGATAGAAAAGATTCCGGTGCGTCAGGATACGGCGATGACCGGTTCTCTCTCGGTCCGCGGAGAGGTGCTTCCCATCGGCGGGGTGACCTACAAGATTGAAGCAGCAGCAAAAGCAGGTATCAAGCGGGTGATAATCCCCCGCTCGAATCTGGATGACGTGCTGATTGAAGATCGTTTCAAGTCAATGGTAGAGATCATTCCGGTTGAATCGGTAGAAGATGTGCTGGAGAATGCCTTTGCCAAAGATCAGGCAGCAGAGTATATCAAGAGCATCCGTGATTCATCGGAGTCCCGGAAGACAACAAAAATATTTGAGACGGTATTTAAACCTGCTGCCGGAGTCTGAAGCGCATGGCTGAACCGCGCTACTATGATATCCGCCGGAGCAGCGGTGTTGCCGGATCGATTGATATCGACAACAGCACTGTTGAATCGGCAGGAAACACTTTTTTTGATGTCGCTGTTATCCGGGCACTTGGCCCGAAAGGATGGGGCATTGTAACGGTAGATAATTTCGGGGCACTGTCTAAACCTGACGTTAAGGGACTGATTACCGAAGCCTCAAACCTTGCACTGGTGACTGAAGAGGCAGTCGTCCTTGCCGATGCCCCCTCAGGTCTGTTGCCGACACCATCGTTTGCTGAAGACCCGCGAGACGTCTCCATGGAAGAGAAGTGTTCACTTCTTGCAGAGATTGAATCGGCAGCAAAGGTGCCGGGTGTCACAAATACCCGTGCGAGATATTCCGAAACAGCAACGACCGTGACCTTCACCGACTCATCAGATCAGTCTTTTACCTATGAGATGGTGCGTTCCGGCTACTCTGTTCTTGCCGTCGCTGCAAAGAACGGCATGATGCAGATGGGGCGTGAGAGTAATCATACGGTTACCGGTCTGAACCTGCGTAGTCAGCAGGAAAAGGGCCGTGCTGCCGGAGAACGGGCAGTCTCTCTTCTTGATGCGAAAGCTGCGAAAGGAGGCAGGATGTCTGCGGTGCTGGATCAGGAACTTGGCGGCGTCTTTGCCCATGAGGCAGTTGGGCATGCTTCAGAAGGAGATTTAGTAAAGGAAGGGGCCTCTGTTCTTGCCGGAAAGACCGGAGAGCTGATAGGCAGACCCTGTGTCAGTGTTACAGACGACCCGACCCTCCCCATGTTTGGCTTCATGCCGGTAGATGATGAAGGAGTCCGAGTTCAGAGAACACCCATCATAAAGAATGGGGTGCTTACGAATTTCCTTCACTCCCGGCAGACACTTGCCGCGGTTGGTGACGGGATTGCAGGACACGCCCGTGCCCAGACTGGCGCTGTGCCGGTGGTTAGAATGAGTAACACTTTCATCGAAAATGGCGATTCGTCGTATGGTGAGATTGTTGAGGAATGCAGAAACGGTATTCTTCTGAAAGGTTCGCGTGGCGGTCAGGTAGACCCCGGACGGGGTGCGTTCCAGTTTAATGCAGAATACGGTTATCTGATCGAAAATGGAGAACTGGGTGAGATGGTCCGTGATGTCTCACTGTCCGGAGATATTCTCTCGACACTTCACAATATTTCACTCTGTGGGAGTGACCTGAAACTCTCGCCGGGTTTCTGCGGAAAAGCCGGGCAGAGTGTGCCGGTAACAGACGGAGCCCCACATCTGTTGCTTCTTGATGCTGTGGTAGGTGGTCAGGGTGTATAACGAACAGTATAATGATCTGATCCAGACGATTATTGCTGCCGGGAAAAAGGTGGCAGATGAGGTAGAAGTACTCTGCTCGGAAGGGCGGGGCGTCTCCGCTGAACTACGCCGGACAATTATCGGTGAGGCAGAAGAGGGACGTTCTTTTGGGATTGTCATCCGGACGATTCAGGACGGGCACATTGGTGTGTCGTCCACCTCAGACCCTGCTGCCTGGGAATCGTGTCTGCATGCCGCTGTGGCAAGCGGGCATCTGGCAACACCGCAGAACTGGCAGGGTCTTCCGGGACAGGAGGACGTAACCCGCACGCTTCAGATCTGTGACCCGGCGCTGGATCCAAATCCTGACACTGCTGTTACGCTGTTAGGGGATCTGCTCGACGGAGCGTCTGCCTATCCGGCAGCAGTGATTGGTGGTTCTGCCTCCCTTTCTGCCGGAAGATCGATCCTTGCCAATTCATCCGGTCTTTGGTACGAACGTGAGAAAACAGGTGTTGGTGTCTCATTAGAGTGTATTGATGGAACCTCAACCGGGTCTGAATTTGATCATTCCTGTTTCCTGAATGAAATAGATGCTTGTAGCGTTGGTAAACAGGCAGCATTTCTTGCAACTCACCATAAGGACGGGGAGCAACTGGCAACTGGTGAATATGATATTATTCTCTCACCAAATGCCCTTGCCCAGTTCTTTGATTATGTTGTCGTTCCGGCATTTTCGGGACGAAATGTGCATGCCGGGAGATCATTCCTTGCAGAAAAACTGGGTGAGCTGGCTTTTGACTCTGAAATCTCACTCGTCGACGATCCATTCAACGGTCCGGGCAGCACCCTTTTTGATGGTGATGGCGTTCCAACAAAACATCTTGGTCTGATACAGAATGGTGTTGTCGGGACATTCATGTACGACATAAAAACGGCTTATCGCTACGGAGAAGTGTCGACGGCAAGCGCTCTTCGTGGTAGTATTGGCGGACCGGGTATCGGTGCCCATAATCTCATCCTTCATGGCAGGGAATCCGCTGTTGACGATGAAAAAGCACTCTATGTGCAGGATGTGATCGGTGCCCATACTGCGAATCCGGTTACTGGTGATTTCTCTGTTGAACTATCCAATACTTCCTGGAAGCAGGATGGTGTCTACGGAAAACCGGTTGCCTCTGCTATGCTCTCTGGAAATATTTTTGAGATGCTGGGAAGTCCCTCTCTATTCGGAGAGGACAGGCGCAGAATCGGCAGTATCTCGCTCCCTTCAGTAAGATTCAATAAGCAAAAGGTCATCTGTACATAACAGATGATAGCAGAACTTATCACCATCATTATTGCAGTGGGGATTTTAGCCCTGCTGTACTATCTTCTTAAGAATGTCACGACGCTCATCGTCAATTCGGTGATTGGTCTTGTTGTGCTCTTCCTTGCAAAATACGCCAACATTCTGGGTATGGGCACAAAAGCAATTACCTGGATGGATGTTCTCATCTGTGCCCTTGCCGGTCTTCCCGGTTCAATACTTCTTATTATTCTTCATGCCATTGGTCTGGTCTGAAGAAAATTACACATTTTTTAAAAAGAATAGGGTGTTGTCTTTTACTTCAGAAAACACTCGCCTCTGAGTATACATTGATCATATCACTGGTGATTTCATAGGGTTTGATCTCTCGCGAATGAGTACTTCGCCGCATTTTTACGACCTCAACGGCAGTATGGACTTCGGTATGCTCATCTGATCGGATATAACGTAGTACGATGATAGTGTCAGAGAGATATTCAACAAGGCCATATTTACTGGCATAGGGGTCATCTTTGTCTGATTCAGAGGTGAGCAGAAAAGTACAGGGGAGATCCCTCATAATTTCAGTAAACCGAAACATCTCTTTACGCCTCATAGAAGGGTCATCAAAAAGGCCTTCAAAGAGAGATATCGGATCGATGACCACTCGTGTCGCTTTCACCTCTGCAATGAGATCCGGAAGTTCGTTTTTGATAGAATTAATAGCAAGATTAAAGTCTGTGGGGTCAAGGCGGAGGATAAAGAGTTGTTTGTTAACATATGGTTCTACCTCCCACCCCCGGCCATTGATGTTTTCGATGATCTGCTCTTCACGTTCTTCAAGGCTGATATAGAGGACTTTTTCACCATTTGTGATGCCTTCAAAGATAAACTGGAGAGCAAAGGTAGTCTTTCCTGTACCATAGGTTCCAATAATCCCGCAGATACTTCCTTCTCGTAATCCTCCGTTAAGCATGTCATCCAGTCCATCAATACCGACTTTGATTCGTGTGGCGCTCATATGATCACCCGTATGTTACTCACTTCAAATCCGCTTTCTGCTGTGATTCTGACCGCAAATTTTACGAGGTCATTTTCTTCAAGGTGTGGCATAATTTCCCTGAACTTCTCAATAAACATCGTCCGCTGCCGTTTCTGGGCAGAACTCTGTTCCCACTGGAAGGTGAGTACTGCATCGGCACAGTCTGCGATCTCGGCGTTCTGATGATCCTGAAGTATATTATTGGTAAGAATAAAATAAATCGTGGAGTTCCATTTTTTGGCAACCCTCTCAAGTCCGCGAAGTAAACTAATAAATTCCTTCCATTCAGATGGTGATGAATGAGCTGTTGCTATCTCGGTTAGTGAATCAACAACAATCAGACTTTTCTCAGGTATCTCCGTAAGCTTTGAAGAAAGAACGCCGATAATTGAGCTTGCTTCTTCGTGCCGTTTGTTCCGGTATCGATCCATGAGATCACCGCTTCGGTACCAATCCGGAGGGACAACTGAAGATTCGAAATATTGCTCTGAAAGGTCGATAAATGTGATACCACTCTTCAGATCACGGTCGGCACCATCTTTGAAAGAGTGCTGAATTTCAGAAATTATTGATTCAGAAAGCTTGGTGACGGTTACATACACGATCTCTTCAGGGATAATGAGTCCCTGTCTTGGCGAAGGGTTCTCTTTCTCCTTTGCAAGATTTAAGACTGAACTGTATGCAAATTCCCGGTGCCCGGCACCAACTCCTCCTAAAAGCAGCACAACCGAACCCGGTGGGACCCCTCCTCCAAGAACCGGATCAAATGAATGGATGCCTGTTGGCATTTTTTGTGCATCAGCTTTCTCCATAGTCTCTCATTGGTTATGCCACAATATAGATTATACTGAAGATACCCCCGAATAAGGGGAAACTATATCTTGTGGCTTGTGGATTACACTTATTAGGAGCAATGACACCACCATCTGATCAGAAAGAGAGTGCAGAACGGATAAAAAAGATACTGCAGGGAATAAACGCACCGGCGGATCAGGGGCCTGCTGATCAGCTAGGTGTGGATTTTCAGAAGATGAAAGAAGAAATTGACTCATCTAAAGAGGAGGAAATCCCTAAGGCAGAAACAGAATTCACTCCTGAAGAAAAACCAGATCATTCGGATCCCGTGGATGCTTTAGAAAAATCTCTTAATTCTGATGAGAAAATTGAGGGTGATTTATCCTCGAATTCTTCTTCAGTTAGCTCTGAGAATGCAAATCTGATGGATGATGGGGAGAGTGATAACATTTCTGAAAATGTCTCTCCCGACTTTGTAAATGCTAAAATAGCTGCTCCTGTGGAGAGTGAGGTGGCTGTCTCTGAGGAAATGACAGGGACAAACGATGCGCAAAATTCTGACTTGGAGGAGTCACTTTCTCTCACTGAATCTTCCCCGGAAGAGACATATACGAGGGAAATCCCCGAAACGATAGAACCCACCCCGAATAATTTCATTAAAACAGATGAAACGGATGAACAGGAAGCATCTATTGAAAAATCAGAATCATTAGTCCCGAAAATACTCCAAGGAGATGAATCTGAACTATCTGTTGAAAATGTGGTGCCAGTAGGTATTGAGGAGGAAATACCCAAAGAACCAAAAGAAGTCAGTGGAGGTATCTTCAAAAAAGGTAAAAAGCCAAAAATAGAGAAACCAAAGAAAGAAAAGAAGCCAAAAGAAGAAAAGAAGCCAAAAGAGAAAAAGGAAAAATCAGGAATATTCTCCGGGCTGTTCGCAAAAAAAGAACCTGAGATTGAACTCTATGATTTTACTACCCACGGTTCGCTTCTCATCGTTCCTGAACCGGAAGGGAAAGAGGTTGTTGAGGAGTACTGGATTGAAGAAGGGTGTTCAAAAGTCCAGATCGTGAAAGACGTTCGACTCAACCAGATTGAGTATCTGCTCTTTGAACCACCACTCACTCAGTTTGAGCACGATCTCCTCGAACGTATCTATGAGGACCTCCGTGATGTACTCATTTTAGAAGGTACTGATTTATTCCTCGATAAGAAGATATTTTTGCTCAAAAAAACTGCACATCTTTACAATGAATATGGAGTCGTGCTCGAACCACTCTCCTATTTTAAACTTCAATATTATCTCATACGTAATTATCTGGGGTGGGCCCGCCTTGAACCGGTTCTGCAGGACACTCACCTTGAGGATATCTCATGTGATGGATTTGAGATTCCACTCTTTCTCTACCACCGGACCTATCAGAATATCCGGACAAATATCATCTTTAGCGAAAAGGAACTTCTTTCCCTCGCGATAACGCTGGCACAGCGTTCAGGTAAACATATCTCCATTTCAACACCTATTCTTGATGCGACACTACCGGATGGGTCACGACTTCAGCTAACATTCGGTAAAGAAATAACGACCCGTGGGACATCTTTTACTATCCGAAAATTCCGTGAAACGCCGTTCACTCCGGTTGAACTTCTGGAGACTAAAACATTCAACCTCGATATGATGGTATACTTCTGGCTTTCGGTTGAGAACAATAAAAGTCTTATCTTTGTTGGTGGGACAGCATCAGGCAAGACGACGTCACTGAATGCTGTGGCCCAGTTTATTCCGGCACTCTCGAAAGTTGTCTCGATAGAGGATACCCGGGAGGTTACGCTTAATCACGAAAACTGGATTGCAACTGTTACCCGGAACCCTATTTCTGAGGCATCCGGCACCGGCATTGACATGTTTGATCTCCTTAAAGCAGCGATGCGACAACGTCCTGAGTACATCCTCGTGGGAGAAGTGCGTGGTATGGAAGCACAGACGCTCTTCCAGGCGATGAACACCGGGCACACGACCTTCTCAACACTGCATGCAAACGATGTGGACGCTGCTATTCACCGTCTGGAGAACCCTCCGCTTTCGGTGCCACGCAACATGGTGCAGGCTCTCGACATCGTTAGTATCCAGTCTCTAATATTTATTGGTCATAATCGAGTCCGACGTTCAAAAGAGATCGTGGAAATTGCCGGGATCGATGCTACCACCGGCAACCTGAAGGTAAACACAGTTTTTGCCTATGATCCTCTGTCTGATACGTTCATCTATACGGGCAGGTCTGAGATTTATCAGGCAATCATGGAACAACGCGGATGGTCACGGGAACAGATGCGTGAAGAAATGGACACCCGTCGGCAGGTGCTACACGCGATGGAGGAACAGCGCATTTATGATTATGTTGTCGCTTCAAGGATCTTTCAGACCTATTCGATTAACAAAGATCTGGTGCTGAATGAACTTGATGACCTAAAAACGGCATTTCAATGATAACTGACCTGATCATCTCCCGACTGAAGCTGCGAAAGCCTGAACGCTATGAACAGATCCGAAAGGATATGGTATCAGCGCGAATGGGAAAGAGGCTGGACGAATACCTGCGTGAGATGATTCTCCTTTCGGTTGTTGTTGGTTTTCTCCTTTCTCTTGTCTTTGTGGTGGTTACGAGTGTTATTGATTTTGAAATGATGACGATCGGAATCTATGATACGTTCCACATTAATGTACTTCTCAGATCTATCGACCTGGTACCATTTCTTCTGATTCAGACGATTGGGACCATTATGGCCTTTATTCTGGCAACGATCCTCTTCTATCAGCTTGCCATGTATCTGCCATCAATGACCGCGAACAACCGTGCCCGGGCCATTGATGTGACACTGCACAACTCAGTTAGTTACCTGTATTCGATGCGTCGGGGAGGTACTGAAATTCTTGAAATTTTTCGATCTCTCTCAGAGAATGCAGATATTTACGGAGAAGTTGCCCTTGAGTTTCGGCAGATTATCCGGGACTGTGAATATTTTGGCTATGATATCCTCTATGCTCTGCGAGATCTGAGTGACACCACACCCTCAGATAAACTCAGGGATTTTGTAAATGACCTGGTTTCAGTCATCGAGAGTGGTGGCAATGTTACATCATTTCTCTCGACAAGGGTCACTACCTATCAGGATGAAGCAAAGTTTGAACAAAAAAGTTACCTGAACACCCTGCAGCTTATTGCCGAGGCCTATGTGACGGTGTTTATTGCTGGCCCTCTGTTCATCATAATAATTATGGTTGTGATGGGGCTTCTTGGCACCGAAGCAATTATGCAGTTCACTCTGGTTACCTATATTTTGATCCCGATCGGCGCCCTGATGTTTATTCTGATGGTCGACATGATTTCGATTAAAGATACCATTGTAAAACGTTATCAGAAAATCAAGATTCTCGATATTTATGAACGAGCTCCTCTGATTGAAGGGCCGGATGAGAAAGCGAACTACAAAAAACTGGAAAAATATGATAAAAATGTGACCCTGAGAGGTTTTTTTAAGGATCCCCTTCGATGGTTCACACTTGATATTAACCGTATTTTCTACTTCTCAATCCCTGTGGCACTGGTCTATATTGGATGGGTTCTATTCACGACGCCAACATTCTATGATCCTGAACTCTACTATACTGCCATTGACGAACACATTATTATTGCTGTGTTGGTTGTCCTGGTTCCCTATGCTCTTGTGCATAACCATTGGTCAAAGAAAATTAGGGGTATTGAAACTGGTCTTCCAAACTTTTTAGAACGACTTGCGAGCATTAATCGGGTTGGGATGACGATCACCGGTGCTATTGATGTGCTGACCCGGGCAAATCTTGGGATGATCTCCTCAGAAGTTACCCGCATAAAACGTGATCTTGACTGGGGGGGCAATCTTTCTGATGCTCTTATTCGATTTGAAGAACGTGTCCAGACACCGGCAGTCGCCAGAATTGTCACTCTGATAACCAAGGCAAATCAGGTGAGTGGTGAGATTAGTGATGTTCTTTCAATAGCATCCAGTGAAGCACGCATGAATGAAACCCTAAAAAAAGAACGCAATGGCGAGATGATTCTCTACACTGCTATTGTGTATCTCTCTTTCATCGTGTTCATGTTTGTTGTTTTTACTTTAAGTACACAGTTTTTGGATGTGATTGGTGAAATGGCTTCACCAACAAATATTGCTGCGTCATCCGGGTCGGGATTTGGCAATGTATCGTCCGTTCCTGTTGATTCATTCTCGCGGCTCTTATTTCATACCTGTATTATTCAGGCATTCTTCGCAGGCCTCATTGCCGGGCAAATGGGAGAGAATTCTTTGGGCGCCGGAGTGAAACATTCGGCAGTGATGTTGATCATTGCGCTGATTTTCTTTGTTCTCTTTGTATAATCAGGGAATCCGGGGTATGAAAATTCAGTGACAAATCGATGTTCGGTCTGACCGAATAAACGGTATCTTTTACCCTTATTCTCAAAATTCTGCTGTTTTGATGAGCAAACGATATATAGAAAAGTGCTCTAATAGAGCAGATCGGTGTAATAAAATGTGCTCAGTAGGCGGACCCATTGATATTGATCTGGCTGAAGGAATTAAAGGCAAGAAATACCGTTGTAATGACTGTGGGGAGATCTTCACCGGTCTTGGCAAACACCCTGTATGCCCCTCCTGCCAGTCAGATAATGTAACAGCAATTGTATGAACTTCCCTCTCTCTGGGGATGAGTGCCTCCTCGTGGAGGGGGACTCTTCTTTTATTCTTGTCGGCACCTCAGCCGAACTATTTTCCCTGTGTATAGAAACATACGATGCTGAGTTTTGCCAGACTGTTGAGGCAGGTGATTTGATCGTCGTTTCAGCCCCTGAAGGAGGAGACCTCCGCCAGGCATGGATGCTTCTTGAACTGGTGCGAACGTACCATCAGCCTCTGCTTGTTCTCTCCAAAGATCACCCTGGGGCAAAACGACTTTCTATGGTTGTTTCTGTCGCTTCAAAGATTGTTCTTCGATCAACAATCCGGCGTGGAACCCATCCTGAGCAGCATCTCGTTTGTTCTTCTGAGGAGATGAATGGACTTTCGCTCGAAAAAACCCCAGAAGGTGTTTCATTCTCCCAAAAAAGGGACGATTTGAAAGTATCTCTCTATCGACCGGATACAGTCTCAAACCGAGAATAACAACAAATATATTCAATCCTCTTCATGAGTTATTGTATTGCCGTGAGAGGAGGGTTGGATGAAGACAGAGGTTCTAGAGAGCATCAAAAAAACTGAATCTGAAGTAAAAGCGACGATTGAGTCGGCCAAAGAAGAGCATAAGCGTATGATCGCTGATGCTGAACTTGAGGCAGCGAATCTGGTCGCAAAAGCAAAAGTAGATGCTGAAGAGTACAAAATCAAGCGCATCTCAGACGCGAAAGCGAAAGCCGAGAAAAGATATGCCAAGATCACTACTGAAGGAGCAGAGCATGCTGAAGCTATTAAAAAGTCAGCAGAGAAAAAGCTTGATGCCGCAATAGGGATCCTTGTCAGTCAGTTTGAGGAGAGACTGAATGTTTAACGCACAACCGATGAGCCGTATGCTCATCGTTGCGTCTAAAAATCAGCTTAATTCGGTTGTACGTGAGTTGTATCACCATAATGTCTTCCATATAGAGGACTTTACCGGAGAGGAGGGAGATGGCTACGAGGGATTTACGATTGGTGCACCACTGAGTGGTGCAGCCGATCTTTCCACTAAGATTCTTCGCATCAGATCTCTTGAGAACACCTACGGCATCAATCCTGAGAAGACTGACGAGAACGGGCAGCAGGCCTGTACTTCTCTGGAGGCACGTATCGACAGTGAACTGTCTTCGATTGAAGCCAATGTCGAAGCTCAGAATGCAGAGCAAAACGGCATTGAAGTAAAAATCCGTGAATATGAACAGCGTCTCATTGAGTTGGAGCCGTTTATCACATTCCCGGTAAATCTCTCGTTACTTCACGGATACGAAAACTTCTCTGTGCTTGCCGGACACATACCGAAAGATGTGGAACTACCGGTAGATGCAGAGACGTTTTTTGACACAGGTGTACCCGGCAATCTCCTTGTCGCGATCATTGCGAAATCATCATTAGATGAAGCAACAACATTCCTTTCCGAACAGGGTCTCCGGTTGATTCCGATCCCGGATATGGATTGTATCGCATCGGAACGCATTGCGTGGTTCACTCAGGAGATCACCCGCCTCACTGCTGAGAAAGAGCAGATAGATGAGCGTATCAAAGCGCAGCGGGAAGAACATGAAGCTTTTCTGGTGGCATGTGATGAACTGCTCACGGCAGAAGTGGAGCAAATGGAGGCACCACTACGGTTTGCCACCACCGAAAAGACGTTTGTAGCCGAAGGCTGGATACCATCTGAATCTGTTGATAAGATAACATCCGGCCTTCAGACAGCAACCGGTGGGAAAGTGTACGTGGAGGAACTTGAGTTCGATCCCGTAAACGACACGGTACCGATAGAGTATGACAACCCGAATTTTTCAAAGCCATCTGAAATACTGATGGATACTTACTCCCGTCCGGGGTATTCTGAATTAGATCCAACAATATTCCTATCGATTATATTTCCTATATTTTTCGGATTTATTCTCGGTGATGTTGCGTATGGTCTGGTTCTCCTTGCTGTGTCGTATGGACTGAGAAAAGTAGTGAAAGGTGAGGCAGGAAAGAAACTCCTTGTTGTTTTACGCAATTTAAGTATTTCCAGTATCATCTTTGGTCTGTTATTCAGTGAGTTTTTGGGATTCCCACTCCCGTGGGCCCCGATTGGTATCAACCGTCATCTGAATATCGGAACCAACTCCAGTGGCCATGCGCCGGATGTGGTGTTGCTGCTCGTTCTCTCGGCGTGGATTGGCATCCTGCACATCACGCTTGGCCGTCTGATTCACATCAGAAACGCGTCTGTCAGGTTCAGGAACCACAAAAGTCACCGTAATAAAGTGATCTTAGGGCAGACCGGCTGGATTTTTGTGATGTGGGGATTATTACTGATCATATGGTCAATAGCAGCAATTCCGTTAATGCCTGATCTTACAGCACTGCCACAGATTGTGTCTGGATTTAATGTAGCAGGTATCCTTGGTACTGTTATGCTTCTTACAGGAGTTGCCGGTATTGCACAGGATAATATCCTTGAACTGACAGAACTTCCGACTGTACTCTCACACGTGTTATCATATACCCGTCTGGCAGCAGTCGGTCTGTCGTCAGTTGCAATTGCGATGGTGACAAATTATATCGCCATTGGATTAATTATTGAGCCCGCATTAAACGATCTCTCACTTATTGGAATCGTAGTGATTGTCTTTGGAATTGTGGTATTCCTGCTTGGACACACCCTGAATACCGTCCTTGGTTTGGTAGGCGGTGGTCTGCACTCGATTCGTTTACATTATGTTGAATTCTTCACCAAATTCTATTTGGGCGGAGGAAAAAAGTACAACCCCTTTGGGATGATTAGAAGATTTACGGAGGAATAAGAAAAATGGTAGTTGAAACAATTATGACAGTAGAAGTTGCACAGGCAAGTGCAATGGGAATGAAAGCGATTGGTGCAGGTATGGCAGTTGGTCTTACCGGACTGGCAACCAGTTTTGCTCAGTATAGTATTGGAACTGCTGCAGTGGGCGCAGTCTCAGAGAACAAAGATATATTCGGTCTTGTACTGATCCTCACGGTTCTTCCAGAGACAATCGTAATCTTTGGTCTCGTTGTGGCACTCCTCATGCTGTTCTGAACAGCCCATATTGGAGGAGCCAAATTTCATGGCACTGGATGCTGTGGTCGGTGAGATCAAAGCGAAAGGCGAGAAAGAAGCGGGAGATATAATAGCTGCAGGTAATGTGGAAAAATTACGTCTCCTTGCAAAAGCGAAGAGTGAAGCTGATGCAATTAAGATTGCAGCAAAAGCTGATGCTGACACGCAGACGGAGTTCATTCTCCGGCAGGAGGTAGCAGCTGCACACCTCGCCGCAAAGCGTGCACAGCTGAATGCAGAAAAGGATGTTCTGGACAAGGCATATGCCGAAGTTCTTGCAGCGATTGATGGACTCCCGGAAGAGGTCCACCAGAAGACGGTTCGTGAACTGTGCAAAAAATCTGCAAAGGAGCTTGGTGAAGGTGTGTTTTATTGCTGCGAACGCGACAAGGCAGCAGTTGAGGATGCCCTTTCGAGCCTGAAGACACTTTCAAAATTCTCACTGGCACGAACAATAGATATCTCTGGTGGCATCATTGCAGAGAGCGCCGATGGGGCGTTCCAGCTTGATTACAGTTACCTGACCTATGTTAACGAGGTCTGGAAAATCGGGTTAAAAGATGCATCTGAGATCCTCTTTAGGTAGGGAGGTAGATACAACATGACGCTGGCAAGTATGACTCCCCACCTTCCTGGACCTTACATATATGCCTGCACCCGTATGCGGGTTCGCAGGTCACTTCTCTTACCTAAAGAGGAGTACCGCAGGATGCTCAACATGGAGCTCCCTGAGATTACCCGTGTAATTGAAGAGACAGATTACAGGAACGAGATTGATGAACTGGTCCCGACTTTCGGAGACCGGGGGCTTGATCTGGTAGAGACCGCGCTCTCATGGAATCTCGCGAAAGAGACGCAGAAGGTTACTGACATTATGCCGGGTGTTCTGAAAACGTTCACCCGCGAATATCTCGCTCACTGGGATATTTACAATGTGCTCACCATTCTGCGTGGAAAGTCACAGGGTCTGAAGAGTAGCAGGATCAAAGAGATTCTGATTCCTGCAGGGGCGCTTGATAAGGCTGCTCTTGATAAACTCCTGAATGAGGAGACTGCGGAAGAAGTTGTTGATGCCCTTAAAAGCTGGGAATTTTACCCGGTACTGGAGCGTGAATTCCCAAACGCTGTTGAGACAGGATCATTTGGAACTCTTGAAAATGAACTCTACAAGGCATTCTATGCCTCCGTTCTGGAATTCATTGAGAAAGGTGTCAAAGGAGGAAAACCATTCAGGGAGTATCTTGCTCTTGAGATTACAACCAGGAACGTGATAACAGTGGCACGCATCATTAAAACCGGTGCGACCGGTGAAGTCCGTGACTGGTTTATCGATGGGGGTGCATTCTCAGTAGATGAACTTGTAACTCTGTCACAGAGTGAATCTTCAGAGGAGCTTCTGGAAGCAGTCAGTACAAAGTATCCCGGTCCTATTGCGGACTCTCTGAGAAGGCATGACGGTGACTTATCACTGCATGAGATGGAAACTCTGGTAAGACAGGCATTGGTGGACCAGATGGACAGAATCTCACGCCGTTATCCGTTTTCAATCTGTCCTACGCTGGTTTATCTGCGCCGTAAACGCTATGAAGTGGAAAATCTTCGTGCCATTGCCCGTGGAAAAGAATCCGGTCTTGATTCTGAGCAGATACGAAGTTGTCTGGTGATGTAAGATGGAGATTGCAGTCGTCGGAAACAGTGAGTTTATTATCGGCTTTCAGCTGGCAGGAGTGCGTCTCACGTACGCTGCGGAAAGTGATGAAAAACTCACCGAGACAATCACCAGAGTTCTTGCTGACAATGATGTCGGCATTCTGGTGGTAAAAGGAAGTGATATTCAGAAACTCCCCCTCAGGCTCCGTACGCAGATTGAGGAGTCGGTGAAGCCAACTGTAGTCACCCTTGGTGGCGAGGAGGGTGGTCTGTCCATGCGGGAGAGAATTAAGAGATCAGTGGGTGTAGATCTGTGGAAGTGAAAGGAAAGTCAAAAGGAATACTAAAGCGCATTTCCGGACCGGTTGTTACAGCAGTCGATCTAAACGCACACATGTATGATGTGGTCCGTGTTGGAAATGAACGGCTTATGGGAGAGGTCATCAAGATCAAGGGTGATGCTGTCATCATTCAGGTCTATGAGGCTACCGATGGGATTCGTCCCGGGGAACCAGTTGAGAATACTGGTCTCTCTCTCGCTGTTGAACTTGGTCCGGGGCTCTTAACCAGCATTTATGATGGTATTCAGCGCCCGCTCGAGGTGCTCATGGAAAAGATGGGCAGCTTTATCGAGCGTGGTGTCACAGCACCGGGACTTGACCATGACAAGAAATGGGAATTTATTCCGCTTGTTAAGAAGGGTGACACAGTCGCTCCAGGTTCAATCATAGGCGAAGTACAGGAAACGAACATCGTTCATAAGGTCATGGTTCCGCCGAACTCTGAGGGCGGAAAGGTGACGAAGATCGAGAAGGGCACATTCACGATTGAGGAGATTGTCTGTCTCCTTGAAAATGGTGAAGAAATCCGGATGATGCAGGTCTGGCCGGTACGTGTACCGCGCCCGGTTCTTAAGAAGAATAATCCGGATATTCCACTCATCACCGGACAGCGTATCCTCGACGGTCTCTTCCCGATTGCCAAGGGCGGAACGGCAGCGATCCCTGGTCCATTTGGATCAGGTAAGACAGTTACTCAGCAGGCTCTTGCAAAATGGTCTGATGCGGAGATTGTGGTTTACATCGGCTGCGGTGAACGTGGCAACGAGATGACCGAAGTACTGACTGAATTCCCTGAACTGGAAGACCCGAAAACCGGCAAACCACTCATGGATCGGACAGTGCTCATTGCAAACACTTCCAACATGCCAGTGGCAGCCCGTGAAGCGTCTGTGTATACAGGTATTACGATTGCCGAATACTTCCGTGATATGGGCTATGACGTCTCGTTGATGGCAGACTCAACCTCGCGGTGGGCAGAAGCAATGCGTGAAATTTCTTCACGTCTTGAGGAGATGCCCGGTGAAGAAGGATATCCAGCATACCTTGCTGCCCGTCTTTCAGAGTTCTACGAGCGTGCCGGCCGTGTAGACACATTGGCTGGCGGTCAGGGATCAGTTACGGTTATCGGAGCGGTTTCCCCGCCTGGTGGTGACTTCTCTGAGCCGGTGACACAGAACACGCTGCGTATTGTGAAATGTTTCTGGGCACTTGATGCCAAACTCTCACAGCGCCGTCACTTCCCGGCTATCAACTGGTTAAACTCGTATTCACTCTACCTTGACTCACTGAGTTCCTGGTATGATGAGAACGTCTCCCCGGAGTATAATCCATTACGGGTCTGGACCATGGGTGTTCTCCAGAAGGAGGACGAACTTCAGGAGATTGTTCAGCTTGTCGGATCAGATGCACTGCCTGATGAAGAACAGGTGACCATTGAGGTTGCCCGTATGCTTCGTGAGATCTTCCTCCAGCAGAATGCCTTCGATCCGGTTGACACATTCTGTACGATGGAGAAGCAGTTTGATATCTTAAAGGCAATCCGTGCCTACGCAGACCTTGCCTATGCTGCCCTGAAGGCAGGCGTTCCACCAACTATGATCACCGCGATCAAAGCGAAGAACGATCTACCACAGATTAAGTATACTGCGGATTATAAGGCTGACCTCGAGAAGATTCTCAAGGGAATGGACGCTGAATTTACCCAACTCAGGGAAGGTGTCTGAGATGAAAGAATATCGTACTATTAGCGCGATTCAGGGCCCCCTTGTCTTTGTCGAAAAGACTGATCCTGTTGGATACAATGAACTGGTAAACATTGTTCAGTCAGACGGAACAGTCAAGCAGGGTCAGGTTCTTGATACCAGTGACGAAATTGTCTGTGTCCAGGTTTTTGAGACCACTGCCGGTATCGGAAGAGATGCGGGTGTTCGCTTCCTTGGTGAGACTATCAAGATGCCAGTGTCAAAGGATATGCTCGGTCGTATTCTATCCGGTGGCGGTAAGCCAAAGGATGGCGGTCCTGAGATCATTGCCGAAAAGCGCATTGAGATTCAGGGTGCAGCAATCAATCCGTATGCCCGATCGTCTCCGGATCAGTTTATCCAGACTGGTATTTCCACCATTGACGCCACGAATACGCTGGTGCGTGGACAGAAGCTTCCGATCTTCTCGGGTGCCGGTCTGCCACACAATGAGATTGCTCTGCAGATTGCCCGTCAGGCCAAAGTTCCCGGCAGCACTGAACAGTTTGCTGTGGTTTTTGCTGCGATGGGTATTACAAAGGAAGAAGAGAACCAGTTTATGGCTGATTTCGAGCGCACTGGTGCACTCGCACACGCGGTTGTGTTCTTAAACCTTGCAGACGATCCGGCTGTCGAGCGTATCGTTACCCCACGTCTTGCCCTGACAACTGCAGAATATCTTGCGTTTGAGCTGAATTATCACGTGCTGGTTATCCTTACGGATATGACCAATTACTGTGAGGCACTGCGTCAGATTGGTGCGGCCCGTGAAGAGGTGCCTGGTCGTCGTGGATATCCGGGTTACATGTATACAGATCTGGCCTGTCTCTATGAGCGTGCCGGCATTATCAAGGGCCGAGCAGGATCAGTAACTCAGCTTTCTATCCTGACGATGCCAGGTGACGATATTACCCACCCGATTCCGGATCTTTCCGGATATATCACCGAAGGCCAGATTGTGGTCAACCGTGAACTTCACAGGAAAGGTATTTATCCGCCGATCAACGTGCTTCCATCGCTCTCACGGCTTATGAACCTCGGTATCGGCGAGGGATACACCCGTGAGGATCACAAGAAAGTCTCTGACCAGATGTATGCAGCATACGCAGAAGGAAACGATCTCCGTGGTCTGGTGGCAATTGTCGGAAAGGATGCACTCTCTGAGCGTGACCGCCTCTTCCTTGAGTTTGCGGATCTCTTTGAGAATCGCTTTGTTCGTCAGGGTCACGATGAAGACCGGACGATTGAAGAATCACTCGATCTTGGCTGGGAGCTTCTCGCAACGCTGCCTGAAGAACAGCTCGGCCGTATAGACCGTGACACGATTCAGAAGTACCATCCGAAGTATCGCAAGAAGGAGTGATCATTTCACATGGCGCTGAAAGATGTCAAACCAACCCGCTCTGAGCTGATTTTGCTTCGCAAGAAGATTAAACTCTCAGAACGAGGGTATAACATCCTCAAAATGAAGCGCGACGGACTGATCCTCGAGTTCTTCAAGGTGCTGGAAGTGGCAAAGGAGAGCCAAGGTGCTCTCCTTCAAAACTATGATGAAGCAGTAAAGATGATCGCTCTTGCAAATACTGTTGACGGCGCGATTGGTGTTCGTGCAGCAGCAATGTCAGTTGGCGAGACACCGCAGATTGAACTGAAGCAGAAGAATATCATGGGCGTTGTGGTACCCCAGATTGAGAGTTCTTCAGTCAAAAAATCGCTTTCAGAGCGTGGTTACGGTGTACTCGGAACCTCCGCCGTCATTGACGAAACTGCAACGGCATTTGAGGAACTTGTCGAAGCTATCATTGAAGCTGCTGAGATTGAGACGACGATGAAACGTCTTCTCAATGAGATTGAGAGCACCAAGCGCCGGGTGAATGCTCTTGAGTTTAAGGTTATTCCTGAACTCAAAGAGGCGGCGGCGTTTATCAAGATGCGTCTTGATGAGGTGGAACGTGAGGAACTCACCCGTCTCAAGAAGATTAAGGCTAAAAATCAGGCCTGATATCTTCATTTTTTGAAACTGACTTTTTTTATGCACTTGCTGACTTACTCCGTTGAGCTCTTGGAACAGTCTCCTTCAGGAAGTTCACCACCGGGTGAAGAATAATCTTGCGATTATCATCAGCCTTCTTGGTATGCAGATCATGGAAGAATCTGATG
>CAZBGM010000009.1:0-24724 GCA_964491505.1 uncultured Methanomicrobiaceae archaeon
GGTCTAAGACGACCATATTGTTCTCTATGCCGTGCAACTGAATACACATTTCGGGTAGCTCTTTGGGAAAGGAGGTTGGATGAGGTCTGCTGGTGCGTATGGTTTTGTAGGGAATAAACCAGACATTGCCCCGGTCCCGCAGGTCACCGGTCGCCTTCTGCCACCGGTTGATATTGGATTTGTCTTGATATTTTACGCCTACCGCCAGTTTGTCGAGCTTTACCCTGCCCTGTTTGGTGAAATGAAAAATGTGTTCATGGCACTGGCTCAGATACCGGTCACTATTTACCGGTTGATAATGCCCGACTGCAACATCGCCCTTAATAGCATCGTAGTTACCGACTTTCTCTTTCTCAATTGCGATGGATTTGACCCAGTGAATCACGTTCTGCAACTGATAGGATGAACGAAACCGCTGCAGGACGTCAAAGGGCACCCAGGGATCTTTGGGTTTGCCACCAATGTTGAGGAAGAATGAACCGTCGTCTTTGAGTACACGAAGCGATGCTTTGGCAATCTCTTCCATCCAGTCCAGATACTCATCGTAGGGCAGATTATCGTTATGACTATTGTATATTTTCCCGATATTGTAGGGCGGCGATGTGACGATGACATCCACAGATTGTGGCGAAAGACGCCGCATCCCCTCCAGGCAGTCGCCGGAAAGAATCTGACCGTTGAAGGGGTTGTTTTCAGGAAGCTCTGCTGATACCGGAAGATACTGTTGCACACTGATCAGATATGTTTTCAGGATATTTATGCAGAGCGAAGAAGAGACTCACACATGATTATGCCTGTCGGGAGAATTACACCGGAGTTTGTCCAACCAGTGGAGGTGATCGTTGGACAACCTCGGTGGTTTCCCATGGATTCTCAGGAAAGACTATATAGTAACAATATATATTAAGAAATGTTTTTAGACGGGAGAACGGCCATAGGTTTTTGTTCCATTACAACCCCCCCCAAAACAACCCCCATTATTTTGGCCGTTCCAATTTCCCGTTTTAGCAACCTGCCAGAATCTTCTTCAGATTGTTCGTGCAAAGTAGTAGTATATGGAACGGCCGTTCGTTTTTGTTAATCTGGCCATGAGTGCCGATGGCAAACTTTCAACGCGTGAACGCAGACAGGTAAAAATCTCAGGTCCTGCCGATTTTGAGCGGGTCGATGTCCTCAAGGCGGGAGCTGATGCGATTCTGGTTGGCATCGGAACCATACTGGCCGATGACCCCTCACTTACCGTCAAATCCGAAGAGCGAAAGGCAGCGCGAAGAGCACAGGGTCTTTCTGAAAACCCGGTAAGAATTGTCATCGACAGCAACGCCCGCACGCCACTGGATGCTGATATTCTGCACAAAGGTCCCGGACGACGGATCATCGCAGTTGCCGCTGGTGCTCCGAAAGAGCGTCTGGACGCCCTTTCTCCCTTTGCTGACATCATTGTCACCGGTGGTGAGCGGGTAGACCTGCCTGAACTTTTTGCCCGCTTAAAAGAAGAGGGAATAGCCACGCTGATGGTCGAAGGAGGGGGCACTATCATCTGGTCGCTCTTCCGGGACGGGCTGGTGGATGAATGTTACACCTGTATCGGGAATATCATCATTGGAGGTGCAGACGCCCCGACCCCGGTAGATGGCGAGGGATTTTTGCAGGAAGATGCATTTCCCCGCCTTCGATGTATCGGTATGGAATCTATTGATGATGCAGTGCTGCTGCGCTGGCAGGTGCTTCCGGCACCGGAGTAAAACAAGATACCGGGAATAAAAAGGAGAAAAATAATCGATGTCAAAACTGCCCTGGGAAGCAAAACTTGCGGTTGTGCTGGTTGCGTGTACAGCTACCATCTATACGGTGAAAACGATAATTTTCGGCAATCTGAGCGGGACGGCCGAGTATGTATTCAATAGTCTCGGCTTTTTGCCTATCAACGTGCTACTCGTAACGGTGGTCCTGAACAAACTGCTTGCCATACGCTCGCAGCGTGAGAAGATGGAAAAACTGAATATGGTCATCGGGACGTTCTTCTCGGAGGCCGGGACCGGGCTTCTGACGTATCTTTCAGAGTATGATCCAACGCTGGATCAGATTAAG
The DNA here is from genome assembly GCA_964491505.1 of uncultured Methanomicrobiaceae archaeon. Taxonomy (GTDB): domain Archaea; phylum Halobacteriota; class Methanomicrobia; order Methanomicrobiales; family Methanomicrobiaceae; genus CAZBGM01. Next base: position 2,092 of record CAZBGM010000009.1, read on the forward strand.
GGGAAACTTACCATTTCCGGTGCCACTGGTGACGAGGGCTTTAAAAAAATCCGTGCTGATCTGAAAGCCCATTCGTTTGAAGTGACAGCAGACGCGATGGATCTCCCGGCACTCCAGTGTTATCTCAAAGGGCGGCGCGATTTTCTCCTGCGACTCCTTGAAAATCCGGTGCTTCTTGAACATCAGCGGTTCACCGAACTGTTGCAGGCGGTCTTTCACCTGACTGAAGAGCTGGAACGACGGGGCGAATGCACTGGTCTCCCGGAGAGCGACCGGAACCATATCGCAGGGGACATCAACCGTGTCTATGGTCTGTTGGTCTATCAGTGGCTTGACTATATGGACTATCTTTGGCGGCGCTATCCGTATATGTTCTCGCTCGCAGTTCGCACAAATCCCTTTGATGAGACTGCTTCACCGGTTGTAACAGCATAACCGGTTGAAACGTTCTCCTTCTCTCTTCTTTTCTGTTGTTCATCTTCTGTTTCATCAGCAGATTCCCCGGTTGGGATAAGCTATAAGCTACCCCTCGGCAAAGTAGCATCTAGGGAGGATTGAACAAATGCAGGAATTTTCAGTCTGCCTTGGCGGAAAAGCCGGGGATGGTATCAACCGGTCAGGGACGCTGCTTTGCCGTATTCTGGCACGACATGGGTGGAAGGTCTGGATGTACTACGAATATCCTTCGCTGATTCGTGGCGGTCAGAATATTGTCGTCATTCGTGCCGGTGAGAAGCAACCGGGTGGGCACCGGGACTGTGTCGATTATCTTCTGGCTCTGGATCAGATAACGGTGGATCGCTACTGCACAAAATGCAATCCAGGCATGGTGTGCATCTATAACAGCGACACGGTCTCCCGCGCCACCGGAACCGGCATCGATCTTGAGGCAATTGTGCGACGGGAAGGTGGTCATCCGGTGATGAAGAATACCTGCCTGATCGGTGCCTTTTGCCGGGCCGCTCAGATCCCTTTTGAACTTCTTGAACAGATGCTTCGTGATGAGTTCGGTGAGAAGGCAGAACCAAACATCCGGTACGCGGCAATTGGGTACGATTTCGAGAGCTCGCCAAAACCTATCCCGGCTGGAACGGGTGACGGTTCCGCGGTTCTTTCCGGCAACGAAGTGATGGCACTGGGTCTCTGCGCCGGGGGGCTTGAGACCTACGTGGCCTATCCGATGTCGCCCTCGACAGGTATTCTGCATACGCTTGCCGGAGAGGCAGAAAATTTTGGTCTGCGGGTCCTGCATCCGGAGAGTGAAATTGCCGCCGCTGGTATGACACTCGGAGCTGCCTGCGGAGGCAGCATGGCGGCAACGGGCACCTCAGGCGGAGGATTCTGTCTGATGACCGAGACATTTTCTATGGCGGGTATGAGTGAGACGCCGTTTTGTGTCGTGCTCTGTCAGCGCTCAGGCCCGTCTACCGGGGCACCGACGTACACCGGGCAGGAAGACCTGCTCTTTGCTCTGCATGCGGGACAGGGAGAGTTCCCCCGCCTCGTTGTGGCTCCCGGTGATCATACGCAGGCATTCTACTGGTCAGGACGTGCCCTGCAGCTTGCCTGGGAATTTCAGGTTCCGTCCCTGATTCTTGCTGACAAGACGCTCTGTGAGAGTGTGGCAACCTGTCCGCCAGACCTCCTGAAACCACCGGTTGCCGGTCCGGTCCCCTGGTGGGATGGCACTGGCACCTATGAGCGCTATCAGGAGACCGGGAACGGTGTTTCACCGCTTGCCGTTCCACCCCAACAGGGTGCGGTGGTTAAAGTCTCCAGTAAGACCCATACCGCAGACGGTATTGCGACTGATCATGCTCAAGAGATTGCTGCGCTGCATGACAAATTCCTGCGCAAAGAACAGGCACTCGCTGTGGCACTCGCAGGCGAATCGCCGGTGCTTCATGTTCCCACACCGGATGCCACAACGGTCATCTGCACCTGGGGCACTTCGGCCCCGGTCTGCCGGGAGATTTCTGAAGAGGTTGGGTGTGCGGTTATTCAGCCCATTGTGCTCTCCCCGTTCCCGTTGAAGGCGATGCAGGACTATCTGAAAGCTTACTCGCGGCTCATTACCGTCGAAGTCAACAGCACCGGTCAGTTTGCGACACTGCTGCGTTCTCAGGGTATCATGCCTGATGCTGAGGTGAAGAAATATGATGGAAGACCCTTCACTCCTGAAGATCTCACGACTGCTCTGAAGGAGGCAGGCATATGAGTGGTGATTTCATTACCGGTGCCCAGAATACCTGGTGTCCGGGGTGCGGCAATTTCGCGATACAGCACGCTCTCAAAACGATTCTCGAAGAGTACCGGGAAGAGGGAAGATCTACGGAGAATATTGTGCTGGTGAACGGTATCGGATGCCATGGAAAAATTGGCGATTATATGGGCATCAACTCCATCTATTCCCTGCACGGCCGGGCGATTCCGGTTGCAACCGGGCTTAAAATGGCCAATCCTGATCTCACGGTAATCTGCTGCGTGGGTGACGGGGACACCTTGGCAGAAGGGCTTTCGCATCTGATTTTTGCAGCCAAACGCAATGTCGATATTGCGGTATTTGTTCACAACAACCGGGTCTTCGGCCTGACGACCGGCCAGTATACGCCGACTTCACCGGAATCCTATCACGGGAAGAGTAATCCGCAGGTTCATGAATATCCTCTCAATCCACCAAAACTCATGCTGGACTGTGGTGCAACGTATGTGGGACGTGGATATTCCCGGAGAATGGCGCCGTTAAAAGATCTCATGAAAGGGGCGATAGAGCACCGGGGATTTGCCTTTGTTGATATCCTGCAGATATGTGCCAGTTTTATGAACCTGCGGGAAGAGTACGACCAAAGGGTAATCGAGACGAAGGATACTGATCTGAGTGATTTGCAGGCGGCAACAGAACTCGCTGAAATGTTCTCATATGACGGTGAGGATGCAATTCCGCTGGGTCTGTTCTATCAGACAGAACGTCCCTGCTTTGATACGCAGTTCCTCTGGCCTAAAAAAGGGCATGATGAAAGATTTGAGGCAATAAAAGCGTATATTGCAGCCCGTTCCTGATGGCGGATCTTGGGGAAACATTATTATAGGGCTGTCCATATAAGAATCGTTACCGAAGACTGGGAGGAGCAAAACGATGCACATCAACAAAAAGGTGGAACGGGCGCTGAACAACCAGATCAAGTGGGAACTGTATTCCTGCTATCTCTATCTCTCCATGTCATCCTGGCTTGATTCGATTGGCCTGAAAGGGATGTCACACTATCAGTTTGTGCAGGCGCAGGAAGAGAAAGATCATGGATTTAAGATTTATAATTACGTTCTCTCACGCGGCGGCAGAGTAATACTTCAGCAGATTGACGTCCCGCCTTTTGAGTGGCATTCCGCGTTGCAGGCGTTTGAGCACACGTTCGAACATGAGAAGAATGTCACGGCAATGATCCATGATCTGGTCGATCTTTCGATTGCTGAGAAGGACCATGCCACCACGAACATGCTCCAGTGGTTTGTCGATGAGCAGGTGGAAGAAGAGGCAGATGCAGAAGATATTGTCAATAAACTTGCGATGATCCAGCAGGGCGGTGGCAATAAGATGCTCTACACGTTTGACAAGGAGATGGGACAACGGGTCTACAAACCACTCACTGATACGATGGCGCCGGGTTCACAGTAATTCTTCTGAGCCAAAAAATCTCTTTTAATTTCTGTTTTTTTCTGACACCTTCAATCTGTTTTAAGACGTGATGGCGCTAATTTATTTGCACACTATGAGGACGTCTTAATGAGCAAACAATTTGTACCAAAACGAGTCTTTTTTACCTGTGGTGCCGGCCAGAGTTCGGATGAACTGACATCCTTTGAACTTGCCCTGCGTGAAGCTTCGATTGAGCGTTTCAATCTGGTGACCGTTAGCTCTATACTTCCCCCAAACTGTCGCATTATTTCGCGTAGAGAGGGCACTGCTGCTCTCGCGTCAGGAAGTGTTGTTTTTACGGTTCTTTCCCGGATTTCAAGTAACGAGGCACACCGCCGCATTTCTGCGTCAATTGGCGTTGCCATCCCGGAGGATTCCGAACGGCACTGGGGGTATTTCTCCGAGTATCATAGTTTTGGGGATTCAGAGCAACAGACTGGCGCCTATTCAGAAAAGATTGCGCATAATATGTTCTTCTCGATAACCGATGTGGAACCGGTAAAAACAACTAATATCACTAAAAGTGCAGTTGTCAGCGAGGAGAAGGAATGGACAACGGTCCTTGCTGCTGCTGTCTTTTTGATGGACGAAGAAGAATAAAATCCAAAAAATATTTTTTTTATTTTCTTTTTTTTGCTTTTAGTACGAGCGACCGACAAGTGTCGGCTTTCCGGGTTTTCCGCAGATGGGGCAGGGGCTTTCGTCTTCAGCAATAAACTTTGAGCGGATGTGGGTGCCGAGAATACTGACGTCGAGTTCTTCCTCAATTCTGTCGGCGCATTCTTTTGAGCCGCACCAGTGTACCACCGCAGCACCGTCTTCAACCGCTTTGGCAGCAGTACCGAGGTCTTGGGCGAGAGTAATATGGTTTTTCGTGTGCTCTTCTGCCCGTTCCCGAAGGGTGCCCGTAAAGGTGTCCATCGCCGTACTGACACCGGAGATAAGCATATCCCGCGGAATTTGTTCTTTGACGCCGAAGCGGTTTGCTGCCATTACGACACCGTTGTCGATGTCACGGGGCCCGATCTCAACCCGCAGCGGCACTCCACGCATCTCCCAGTGGTAGTATTTCGCACCGGGACGTAAGGGGCGATCATCCACCTTCACGCGGTAACCGGCAGCTTTGAGTTCTGCCTCGATAGCCTTAGCAGCGCTACGGACTTCTTCATCCCGCTTTTTCATGATGATTGGCACAATCACAATCTGCACAGGGGCGATCTCCGGCGGTAGCACGAGACCTTTGTCGTCGCCGTGAATGCTGATAAGAGCGGCGATGCAGCGCTCAGAGATGCCGTAACAGGTCTGGTAGCAGAGTTGCTGTTCGCCATTCTCATCCTCGTAGGTTATCTCAAAGGTCTTTGCGAAGTTGTCGCCGAGGTGATGCACGGTTCCGACCTGCAGGGTTTTGCCGTCGGGCATAATCACATCGCAGGCATCGGTGTAATCAGCGCCGGGGAATTTGTCCCAGTCCGGGCGGCGCGAGACGATAACCGGCACGCAGAGACGATCATAAAACTCCTGATAGAGAGAAACGGCGGTTTTGACCTGCTCTTCAGCGTCTTCCCAGGTTGCGTGGACGGTGTGTGCCTCCTTAAATGAGGTAATCTCACGCAGGCGAATCAGGGGCCGGGTATGTTTGGTCTCGTACCGGAAGGTATTGACAATCTGGTAGTACCGCAGCGGCAGGTCGGCATGGGAACGAATCCAGAGTGCATACATCGGGTAGATAGCCGTCTCACTGGTGGGGCGGAGTGCGAGTGGAATCTCAAGTTCGTTTAAGCCCCCGTGGGTGACCCAGTAGACTTCCTCCTCGAATCCCTTGATGTGCTCTGCCTCTTTCATGAACTCATTTTTTGGGATAAGGAGCGGAAAGAGTGTCTCTTCATGGTCCCGGTCTAAGAGTTCCCGGAGAATATTGTAGGTCGTCCGGCGGATGGAAAATCCGTGCGGATACCACACATAAATTCCCTTAACGGGGTAGCGCACGTCCATGATCTCCGCACGCCAGAGAATATCATTATACCATTCACTAAAATCAGTTTTTTCAGGAAGTGTTCCCTTGTCTTCTTCCATTGTATTATGCTCCAAAAAGTACCATATTTAGGAGCTGTGGCGTAATAAAAGACTCTATAATCGCTGCAACGGCCAGAAGCGGAATCACAATCAGAAGAAACGTTCGGCCCAAGGTTTCGGCCATTTGCGCCGCATCTCCCCTGCCTTTTAGTTCATGATACAATTCCTCAGCGAGCAGAAGCCCCAGACCCCCGGCAATCAGAAGGGCGGGTATTTCGAAGATGCCATGGGGGAGAATGCCGACGAGAAATCCTACAACGCCGCCTTCATTCTGTATCATGTGCCAGACGACACCGATAACGATGCCGTTTGTTGCGAGAATAAAAAGGGTCAGAATCCCAAAGGTCGCTCCGCCAAGGAAGATGAGAAGTGCTGCCTGGAGGTTATTGAGAAAGATAATAGCGGTCAGATTCAGGGGCTCTTCTGTGCTGAGATCATAGAACCCCGCCTGTTCAAGCGAGGCAATGACCTGATCGACAACTGTCTGGTCTGCTCCGGCAGCGATGGCACCGGCTCCGAAACAGCAGAAAAAGATCCCGGTGCAGATGAGCACCGGAATGAGAAGGGATCCCTTAAACATACAGGACCATCCGACCCAGATCCCGCAGGCCCGGTGCCATGCCAACGATGATCATGGCCAGGAGAATCAGGTGCCAGAGGCCCTCGTTGTCATCCTCTTTCCGGTAGAGTTCGAGGATATAGATGGCCGGAATGATGACCGCGAGTTTGAGCGGGAACATCGCGAAGGCAGTGCCGGTCGCGTCGATGAGCGCACCGCCCACTACATGTTTTTCCACATAGGCGAGCGGGTGAAGATCGATGCCGATACTGGTGGCACTGGCGTCGAGCATATGGCCAAAGATAAGCAGTTTGTAGAGGATATCGTCGACATACTCCCACTTGAAAACATAGCGAATCAGTGCCCAGACGAGGAACGTCGTGATAAGCGTGACCGCAAGAATCCCAAAGAGCACCACAAGATCAATCTGGGTGGTCGTAATGCCAAACCATGCCAGAAAGAGAGCACTTGCCACTGCCGCAAGAATCCCACCCGCAGCATAGGTGCGGTGGTAGGACGTGACGGTCCCGGCGTTCTCAAGCACACGTGAACCGACCAGCCAGAGCACTGTGTAGAGAAAGACCACGAAGTAGATGATCGGTGAGATCAGGAGAACGCGCTCAGGATATCCCAGAAATCCGGTATCCTCAACCACCCGCAACAGACCGCCGAAGATTACATACGGCATTGTGGCAAGGACAAATGTGTGATCGATGGCAATGCCGGTCGTTTTCAGCCATCGGTAGATGCAATACAGCGCAATGATAAGAATAAGCGCATATGTAAGTGTATTGATGATATTGTACTTATGGACGGAGATTATAGGAGCAACGTAATATAAGTAGAAAAAATCCTCAATCATGTATGATCAAATAATGGGCACAGATCGTAATAAAGTACTCAAACAGCCCCCGTTTGACCGGTCCCGGTGGATTCAGTTTCCCCGTGACGTGGTCATCGGGCATGACGTTCTTGGCCAGATCCCCCGGGTCTGTGAAGATCTTTCGGCCGGACAGTCTGTGCTGATAATCTCAGGAAAAAGGACCTATGAGGTTGCCGGACGGCAAGTTGGGGAACTGATGGCAGCGGAGGGAGAGACCAGCGTAGTGCACTTCTGCACCGAAGGAATTAGTCTCGATATCATTCGGGAGGCTGAGGAATCGGTGGGTGACGCAGATCTCATTATCGGCGTTGGGGGCGGCAGCGTGATTGATCTGGCTAAAATTGTCTCGTACAATACCGGACGCCAGTTTATCAGCGTCCCGACCGCCGCATCGCATGATGGGATTGCATCGTCACGGGCCTCAGTCCCGGCTGAAGGAGGCTCGGTCTCGCTCGCTGCCCATCCGCCAATGGCTTTGGTAGCGGATACGGGAATAATCGCCGGAGCGCCCTTCAGACTTCTTGCTGCGGGGTCTGCAGATATTATCTCAAACTATACTGCTGCTCTGGACTGGGAGCTGTCTCATCGGAAGACCGGTGAAGAGATCAGTGAATACGCCCTTGCTCTCTCCCGCATGACGGCCGATGTGCTCGTACAGAATGCTGAGCGGATCGTTCCCCGGAGTGAGGATGCCTGCTGGACGGTCGTGAAGGCTCTTCTGTCTTCGGGTGTTGCGATGAGTATCGCCGGGTCTTCACGTCCGGCAAGCGGTGCAGAGCACAAATTCTCCCACGCTCTGGATGTGCTGATGCGGGGACAGGCACTCCATGGAGAACAATGTGGTATCGGGACTATTCTGATGATGTACCTGCATGGCGGAGACTGGAAAAGTATCCGGAATTCCCTACAGACGATCGGTGCTCCGGTAACGCCGGCGGAAGTCGGCATTCCTGATGCAACGGCGGCAGAAGCGCTCCTTCTGGCCCAGCAGATTCGGCCGGAACGGTATACGATTCTTGATGAGGTAGAACTTACAATAGAAAAAGCAGAGGACCTCATCGGCATACTTTACACAAACTAACGGGGTACTAACCGGAGTAAAATCATGACAGAACAACAGGTAAAAATTACCATGATTGGCAGGCATCTTGCCAAAGAAGGACTGGAATTTGTGTATAAAGGAGAGATTGCCGGATGCGAGGGGTGTAAGGTCTACAAAGTCTGTCATAACCTCACACCAAAACGCCGGTACCGGATAGTCGGCATCCGAAATCCCACGATACATTCCTGTGACGTGCACGCAGACGGCGTCTGTGCAGTCGATGTCATTGAGTCCCCGATTCCTGCCCTGATCCCTGCGGCGAAGGCGATTATGAATTCCAAAGTGTTCTTTGATGAGATTTGTCCCCACACGGAGTGCGAGAATTATGATCTGTGTGCCCCGGAAGGTCTGATTCCGGGTGAATATTATAACGTAATTCGGATTATCAAAAGTGGTGTGAATAACTGTAAACGTGGAGAATCTCTGCGTCTGGTTGAACTCCTCCCGGTCTGAATTATTTTTCAATAATATATTTTTAGTGTGCAATTTGTGCGAGCTGATATGCTGTCTCAGTGACTGTTGAGAGATCAGAAACTGCGTCAACCCAAGTCTGTGGAAAGCGGTTGATAGAACCAGCGGCACCCCAGAGTGATCCCACGAGCGCTGCGTTGGTATCAGTGTCGCCGCCGAGTTCGATAGCGGTTCTTATCCCCTCTTCGGGACCGGTTGAATCCAGAAAGAGAGCGACAGCAATGTGGGTGGTCGAAAGGGCATCAAGGGTTGGTTCAAGAGGATGTTCATGCAATGAAGAGAGTATTCTCCCGACTTCCGTATCCTGGCACTGTGACAGAGCAAGATGGTAGGCTTCCTGTTTTGTTCCGCCGCGTACCAGTGATGAGATCATCGTGGCATAGAAGGCGGCGCACTCACATGCTTTGGTCGTCGGGTGGGTGAGTGCCGAGCACCGCAGGGCAATGGCCCGGACCCGGTCGGGAGTGTACATGATGCCAAGTGGAGCGCTGCGCATCACACTGCCGTTACTTCCTCCTCCCCCTCCCTGCACAACGTGGTGTGCGGCACGTTCCGGAGTCTCGCCTGAAGCAAGCAGGGTAAAAAAGGCTGATGAGGTCGGACCATAGACGTGCGGATTCTTTTGATACCCCAGCACCAGACGGGAGACGATGTCGATTTCGACAAATGCACGATTTTGTATCAGAGAATCAGCGATGGCGCATGCCTGGGAGGTATCATCGGTAAAGTGCAGTTCTCCCGCGCCAAGCCCGAATGACGTGGATATGTCTCTGATTTGTCCCTCAAAAGGAGCACCGAGAGCATCGCCGATTGCAAGTCCCTGAAGCGTTCCAATAATCCGTATCTTCATGTCTTGTTGTGATATAAACCTCACGAATAAAGTATATGTGTCTATGACGGGACTTTAATTTTGGGATTGGTGGTTCGTTGCAGAAAGAAGAATTACTTCATTTACACATGCTTCTTGTTCAGGTCAAGAAGTATTTTGAAACAGTGAACAGTGATGAGATCAACACAGAGCATTATTCTTCCATGCAGATATCACCGGTGCATATTCATAAAAACAAAATTTGCCACAAAGAGGCAATAATTGCACTGGGTGATGAATTGCTTACCTACCTAAAGAGTGACGGGCCGGCCGGAATCGAACTTCCGGAGTATACTCCCGTGACACCGTCAGAGCGTGCGTTAGTCGAGCATTGACCTTGGTATGGTAAACACACTTTTTTTGGACTCAGTACTTAAAGAAATTCTCTCGTTATTGCCTCCTGACGCATCATCCTCAGATGTGCAGCGAATCAAGACGAAAGTAGCGAAGAAGTATCATCTAAAGAGTCTTCCGAGAAATTCAGAGCTTCTGGCAGCGGCACCTCAGAAAGATACAGAGCGGTACCGTCGGATTTTGCTGGTAAAACCGGCACGTACCCTCTCCGGTGTGGCACCGGTTGCGGTAATGACGTCGCCGCATCCCTGCCCGCATGGTAAATGCCTGCCCTGTCCCGGAGGGCCGGATCATCCATTCAACTCCCCACAGAGTTATACCGGTGAAGAACCTGCTGCTCTCCGGGGACGTCAGCATGCATATGACCCGTTTTCACAGGTCACTGCACGACTTCGCCAGTTCGAGGAGCTCGGGCATCATATCAATAAGGTGGAACTGATTGTGATGGGCGGAACGATGACCGCCCGTGACCCAGAATATCAGCAATGGTTTATGGCAGAGTGTCTGCGTGCGATGAACTCGTATGGCAGTGAAACAGTGAAGGCGGCGGGGGAACGCTCATACGAGGAACTCTGCATCGATAACGAGTCTGCACGGGCCCGTTGCATCGGAGCAACCTTTGAGACCCGGCCCGATTACTGCGGACGCGAAGAGATCGACCGGATGCTCAGACTGGGCATCACAAAGGTCGAACTTGGCTTCCAGCACAACGACGATGCCGTTCTTGACTATAACCGCCGGGGCCACGACGTCGCCTGCTCGGTGGAAACGAACCGCCTGCTGCGAGACGCGGGTATGAAAGTCGGATTTCATGTGATGCCGAACCTCCCGTCTGCGACGCTGGAAGGTGACCGGCGCATGTTTGAGGCACTCTTTACCGACCCTCGGTTCCGGCCGGACTTTCTGAAGATTTACCCGACGCTTGTCACGCCGGGTTCAGAGATCGAAGCCCTGTGGAAAGCGGGGGGCTATACCGTCTATGATGAGGATAAGCTCATCGATCTTATTGCATACGGCAAGTCGCTGTTGCCGGAATACGTGCGTCTGCAACGGGTGCAGCGGGATATCCCGGCAAAACTGATCACTGCCGGTTCCCGGCACAGCAACTTCCGCCAGCTCTGCAAGAATCGTCTGGTAGCAGAAGGAGGCGTTTGCCGATGTATTCGGTGTCGGGAAGCAGGGCGACAGACAATCGAAGAGGAACCGGTTATCGAACATCTGACCTACGACTGCGCAGGCGGCACCGAACATTTCATCTCGGCAGTGGCCGGCGATGCCCTGATCGGCTTTATTCGCCTGCGCTTCCCTGCCGATCCCTGGCGCCCGGAGTGTGAGGGAGCGGCGCTGATTCGGGAACTTCATGTCTATGGGCCACTTGTTCCTGTGGCACAGCAGGCCGGAACATCGGAGTGGCAGCACCGTGATTTCGGCAAACGTCTGCTTGCCGCTGCTGAAGTGTGCGCTACGGATGCCGATTTTTCCCGAATGGTGATAATGAGTGGCATTGGCGTTCGTCCTTATTACCTGCAGCAGGGCTATTGTCGTGAAGGCCCGTATATGGTTAAGGAGATGGGCAGCAGATGAAACCGGCAACACTGGAATATTTGAAGCAGAAGTTTGCGGAGTATTATGAATCTGCGACGATTAGCGTGCCGCCGGCACTCATTCAGCGCGAATGGGGATTTGCTCTTTTTTCATCAGACGAGAATATGCGGATGCGCCGGCATATGGCGTTTACGTCAAAAGATGAGGTTGAGAACTATCTCCGTGCTATGGTGCCCCGGCATGTGTATTATTCCACGGCCTACTACACGTTTCCTGCCGGACCCACCATGCAGGAGAAAGGCTGGACCGGGGCTGATTTGATTTTTGATCTCGATGCTGATCATATTGTTCATGGTGACTACGATAAGATGCTGGAGCGTGTCAGAATCGAGGCGCTGAAGCTTATTGATATGCTGACTGATGAGCTTGGTTTTTCAAAGCAGGATCTGTCGATTGTTTTCTCTGGTGGTCGTGGCTATCACATCCATATCAGGGATCTGGCTGTGCGTGAATGGGGTCGTGCCGAACGCCGTGAGATGGTGGATTATGTCTGCGGTATCGGCATCGAGCCTGACATCATGCTCTCGGCCGGTGACGGCACGTCTGCCGGATGGCGGAGGCGTTATCGGGATGCCGTTTTAGAAGAACTTCGGTTTCTGAAAGACTGTGGAAAAGAAGACGGGGTGAAAGCCCTTGCCTCCCTGACCGGCATTAGTTCAGAAGGGGCGGGAACCTTTTATGAGAAAATTCCTGCCCTCGTAACGGAGTTGCAGAACAAAGATGCTGATCTGAGCACTCAGTACCGGAACGAGCGGGCCTTTAAGGTGCTTCTGTCAGAAGCAAACGGACGTTTGACTGAACGGATCCGGGAACGGGCGGCGTTAACTGACGAACCGGTAACGACCGATACCAAACGGCTGATCCGGATGCCCGGTTCGCTGCACGGCGGTTCGGGATTTCGGGTGGTGCCTGTCAGTGCCCGTGAACTGGAGACGTTTGATCCCCTGACCGATGCGGTGGTATTTGGAGAAAGTCCGGTCACGGTTGATGCACAGTTTGATCTGAAAATGCCGATTCTTGGAAATGACTATACTCTTTCAAAAGGTACTAACACAGTACCTGAAGCGTTGGCAATTTTTTTGTGTGCCCGCGGCATCGCTGAGATTGGGGGACGGTAGGAACTGATTATGGAACTCGATGAGCTTCGGATTATTGCACTGGATGAACGGGAGAGCGGAAAGCTCAGTCGAATTTCTCCTGATGTGATTGATCAGGCCGGAGTGCGTCTGCGTATCCTCTATACTGAGGCACAGTCAATAGAAAATTTTCTGACTGAGCGCACCAGTGAGCTTTTATCTGAGATCGACAGTTTTGAAGGAACCCTTGAAGCCATTGTTGATGAACGGTTCAAGAAGATCCTGAAACTTTCGTTTGCTGATATCGGGGAGCGGTTTGCCGATAAAAAAGAATTAAAAAAACTGCTTCCGGAAGAACGGGAGATGTTTGAAAAGATTCGGACTGCTATCAGAACCTGCCGCGCTGAGCTGATCACAACCGGGCGTCGTCCTGAAGAATCATCCGTGCCGATGTCTTCTGGTACTGTGGAGAGTAGTGAGACGACTGCGGGAATTGGTGCTGTTGGTGAGGCCGAGTATGCCTTGATCCGCGTGCTTGATGATATCGAGTCTTTTATGGGAGTTGATGGGCAGGTTTACACGCTTCGGCGAGAGGATGTTGTCACTATTCCTCAGCAAAACGCCAATGTTCTCTTTGAGCACAACATAGCCTTAAATATAAATGTTGGCTAATAATATAGGCACATAGATTAGTATTTCAGGGACAGATTTTCATGAAAATGCCTACAAAATTCAGAACGTATTGCCCGTACTGCAGAACACACGAGATACATGAAGTTGAGCGGGTTAAGAAAGGGAAAGACCGCCACATGCACTGGATCGATCGCCAGAAAGACCGCCGCAGTAAAGTTGGCAACATGGGTAAGTTCTCAAAAGTTCCGGGTGGCGACAAGCCAACCAAGAGAATTAACATCCGCTACCGCTGCACAAAATGCGGCAAGGCACACCTGCGTGCCGGAGTAAGAGCAGGCAAATTTGAACTGACGGAGTGAGTAACGAATGGTACAGGTATATAGAGAGAACCGTAGCAAGTTCTTCAAGGTAAAATGCCCCGACTGTGAGAACGAACAGATCATCTTCGAGATGGCAAGTTCCAAAGTCGACTGCATTGTCTGCGGCAGACTGCTTGCAGAATCAACCGGCGGCAAAGCTGAAATCAAAGCAGAAATTCTTGCTGTAAACGAGTGAGTCCATAGTCATGGATGAGAGAAACTGGCCCGAAGAGGGGGAACTGGTCGTCTGCAATGTGACAAAGGTAAAAGATTTTGTTTCCTTTGTTACGCTCGATGAATACAACGATATTGAAGGCCTTATTCCCATCGCTGAGATTGCACGCGGATGGATCAAACATATTCGTGATTACATCCGTGAGGGTCAGAAAGTCGTATGTAAAGTTCTCCATGTGGATACACAGAAGGGACACATCGACCTCTCATTAAAAGATGTCAACGACCACCAGCGCAAAGAGAAGGTCCACGAATGGAAGAACGAAAATAAAGCCGAAAAGTGGATTGAATTTGTTGCTGAAGCTTCAGGGACAAAGAAGGAAGACCTCGAAGACATCATCTATGAAGAATATGGGTCACTATTTCCGGTCTTTGAAGATATTCTCATTGCTCAGGAGAAGACGCTTGAACGTCTGAACCTTGAGGGGCCGGTTGCGACTGAACTCATTCGGATTGCCGAAGAGAATGTCAAACTCCAGAAAGTAACGATTAGCGGCACGCTCATCCTTACGTCGAATCAACCCGATGGTGTCAATATCATCCGCCGGGCGCTGCGGAGTGCACAGCCTGATGTTGATGATGTGGATATTGAACTGGTCTATCTTGGAGCACCCCAATACCGTGTCAAGGTAACCGCCCCGGATTACAAACTTGCCGAGAAAGCCATCAACAAGGTCGCCAAACAGGCGATTGGTGTGATGGAACGCGCTGGCGATTCCGGTGAGTTCAAGCGAAAGCAGCGTGCCGGAAAAACAAAATGAGCAAACACATCCGGCGTTGTCCGGCAGACGGACAGTATACTCTTGCTCTTACCTGTCCGGTCTGCGGGGGGCAGACAGTGAATGCCCATCCCGCACGATTTTCTCCTGAAGACCGATATGGCGACGCCCGGAGAACGATGAAATTATGGAAGACATCAGTATAACATTTCTGCGGGACAGTGAGATTGACGGTGAGATCCTGATTGAGGGTCTTCCCGGTGTGGGTCAGGTTGGTAAACTGGTGGCTGATCACCTTATTGACGAGCTTGACGCTGAAAAGATTGCAGAAGTGCACTCGATATTTTTCCCTCCCCAGGTGGTTATCGACGGTGATGGCGTTGCCCATCTGGCAAAGAATGAGTTTTACCGGTATCATGACGGAACACGTGGCATCATCTTTCTGGTCGGAGATTTCCAGAGTAACTCGCCTGAAGGACATTACCTCCTTTCTGATGCCTATCTGAATGCAGTAGAACAGATGGGCGTTACCCGGATCTATACATTGGGGGGCTATGGCGTTGGGCACATGCTGGACAGCATTCGGGTCCTTGGTTCGGTCAATAACATCGATCTGAAAGAGTCCGTTGAGGAATTGGGCGTAAACTTCCCTGAAGAGAGTGACGGGGGAGGTATTATCGGTGCTTCCGGACTGTTACTGGGTCTTAGCGCCCAGCGCGGTATGGAAGGAATCTGCCTGATGGGTGAGACCTCCGGCTATCTGGTTGACCCGTTAAGCGCCAGTGTGGTGCTTGAGATTCTTTGTAAACTCATTGGTGTGGATGTCTCGTCGGCAAAGCTTCATGAGCGTGCTGGTGAGATGGAGCCTCTGGTGAACCATATTCGTAAGATGGAAAGCGCTCCGACCGATGAAGAACTCAGCTATATTGGCTGATATGATCGTTACTTCAGATCTTCATATTCATTCTCTTTTTTCTATGGCAACGTCGCCTACGATGACGCCGGGGGCGATTCTTGAGGCCTGTTCTGTGAAAGGAATTGATGTCATCGGTTCGGGTGATGCTCTTCATCCAACATGGCGGGCGATGTGGGAGCCGTTTATTCAGAACGAATACGGGATAACGGTTATTCCAACTACAGAAGTGCAGGCAGAAAAACGCACTCATCACCTGATTATGATGGAGACCTTTAATCAGTTTGAAGCTCTGCAGGAATGTTTTGAGCCGTATTGTTCGCATATTACAACTGCCGGCCGTCCGCATCTTGGGCTGACTGGTGGTGCCATCGTGGCGCAGGTCCACGACCTTGGTGGTCTCGTGGGGCCTGCTCATGCCTTTACACCCTGGACTGGGATGTATGGGCATTTTGACTCGGTTTCTGCCTGCTATGGTGGTGAACCAATAGACTTTCTCGAACTGGGTCTGAGTGCTGACTCATCGTATGGGGCGGGAATTCGTGAACTGGAAGGCGTGCCGTTTCTCTCCAACTCAGATGCCCACAGTCCGCAACCGACAAAACTCGGCCGTGAGTTTACCCGGTTTTCGTGCAATAACAATGATGTCCGGTCGGTGCTGGAGAGTGTTGCGGCCGGGAACATAACGATGAACGCCGGGTTCTTTCCGGAAGAGGGAAAATATAACCGGACTGCGTGCAGCCGGTGCTTTGTGCAGTATCCTTTGGAACAGGCTGAAGCGTTGAAGTGGCGGTGCCCTGATTGTGGTGGGCGGATTAAGATTGGAGTGCGTGATACGGCGTTTTCCATGCACGAAACCGCCGCAACGAGAACACCGCGACCTCCCTATCTCCATATTATTCCGCTTGCCGAGATTATTCAGGCCATCTGCGGGACTGCGTCACCCACTACCAAAGCCTGCTGTGCGCTCTATGAACGCTGTATCGAGACGCTCGGCACAGAGATTTCTATTCTTACCGAGGTTAGTGTTGAAGAGATTGCCACAGTAGATGCGACTCTTGCAGAGGCAGTGCGACGGTTTAGAGAGGGAGAAGTAAAACTGCATCCCGGTGGCGGCGGGAAGTATGGCAGTTTTTCTTTCCTCTAAAACCTCCGCACAGAAAAAAATTGCTGGTGAAAGGGCAATGTCTGGTTAGTGCCGGGCAATGTCCCTGATTTTTTTGGTAAATGCCTGAATAAAGTCATCCTTCATGTACGCGTGCGTATACCCGGCAAGAACGTTGTGTTCCACGAGCCCGTCTTTTCCGTCATCAATACCCTTTCCACGGGCAAGGGTGAGAGCAAACCGGGCGTCGCTGTCGCAGTCAAGGGCGGTGTAATGAAATTCATGCCCCCGATAAATAAGTCCACCAGGCAGCAGAGCATTGGGTGCGCTGACCTTGGCATCGACATAGCCAAGTGCCTGAAAGCGGTCGTGTTTGGCAGCCCGTGCCGGAAGCACTCCGGCCATGGGATATGTTGTTCCTTCGTATTGCAATGATTCTGTCAGATAGGTGAGACCGCCGCATTCCGCATAGACTGGCAGGCCATTGTCGGCAGCGTGGTGGATCTGTTCTCTGGCCGGGGCTGTGGAGAGAGCATCGGCATAGAGTTCAGGATATCCTCCACCCAGATACAGGGCGTCGCAGGGTGGAAGGGATTCGGTTATTGGGCTGAAAAATGTTAATTCAGCCCCGAACTCTCTGAGCCGGTCGAAATTGTCCTGATAATAAAAGCAGAACGCGGGGTCCCAAGCGACCGCGAGGGTCACCGTTTCGTTCACTTCTTTCTCAGCCGTCACCTGGCGTCGGGTCGTATCTATTGTTTGGGATGTAACTTCAGGAGCATCCCGGGCGATTTCGATGATCCTGTCAACATCGGCATGCTCCTCCAGCACTGATGCAAATTCTCCAAGGCTTGAATCTTCGTGAGCCATTTTGAGGCCCAGATGTCGTGATTCTATCGTCCGGTTGCGATCAAAGGGAATCCACCCGACTGCCTCACAGGCAAGTCCCTGTTCTATCATGGAGCGGTGCCGGGGACTTCCCACCCGGTTGAAGAGCACGCCGGCAAAGCGGATGGCAGGATCAAAGGACCGGTATCCCTGCACGATGGCATTGGCACTGCGTGACATCCCTTTGACATCGACAGTGAGGAGAACAGGGCAGTCAAGAATTTTTGCCACATGGGCGCTACTGCCTTCGTCTGTTGCTTCCAGACCGTCATAGAGACCCATAACTCCTTCTATTACGGCAATATCAGCGCCTTTTGAGGCTTCCTCAAAGATCTGCCGAACACCATTTTCTCCCATCATATAGGGGTCCAGATTCCGCGAGAAGCGATGGCAGATGCTGGTGTGATGCGATGGGTCGATAAAATCAGGCCCGACTTTGAAGGGCTGGACCGTAAGACCACGTTGGGTGAGTGCCGCCATCAGGGCGCTGGCAAGGGTTGTTTTGCCGCACCCGCTGTGCGTGCCTGCGATAAGTATCCGGGGAATCATGCTGTCCTGTTCAGATTATCGGGTGCAATGGGAATAAACATTCGGAAAGAAGTTTTGAAATGTAACTCAATTGATTCAGTGGGGGATGGTGCTGGGCAATGGATTTCCCCGCTCTCCCTCAGATCTTATACACTGTATTGAGTCACAGTGGAGCAGTGCAACCATCGTGCCGAAATGCGGTTGTATCTATCTCTGGAATGTAGATAATGGATCAGAATCATCCCTGAAAGTGCAAATGGAACAAGAATCGTCTCTTTTGGTTGGTGCCATGGGTTCACGGGCCAAGGAGTTCGCCATAAAACAAGATATCCGTCTTGATTATACCTACGGGGTCATCGACAAATGTCTGCTGCGGGCAACTGGCGGTGAAAATGCTTTGATTCTCACCTCAGAAGGGATGGTCGGGAGAGTCGAGGAACGGGTAGCCATCTTTTGTCGGGATTCCAGACTGCAGATTGCACTGATTCCTCTCTAATTTTTTCCCTCTGATATTTTTCGTTGTGTTTGAGCGTGGAGGAAATAATGAGCGAAGGTATTAGCAAAGGCGGGTTGAATATCTTTTTATTACTCAGCATCTGCCGCGTGAGAAATCAACGATGAACGATACAATCGACCTGCCACAGTCTATTCTTTTGTTTGAAGAGGTTTCCCTCTCCTTTAAGGGACTCTCGGTTGTCCGGGACGTTAGCTTCTCTCTTCGGGAAGGCGAGGTGGTGCTTCTTAACGGACCGTCGGGTACCGGAAAGTCTTCTCTGATGCGAATGATTCTGGGGTTTGTGCATCCTTCGTCAGGCAGGGTCCGGTACCGTGGTGAAGAGGTCGGTGCGGAGACGGCATGGAACGTGCGGCGTGAGGTTGCATATGTCGCACAGGATACCGATATTGGTGACGGACTGGTACAGGAACTGTTCGATACGGTGCTCTCCTATCAGGTCAACGCTGATCACCTGCGGGAGATGGCACCTAGTCCATGCCTGAACGATCTGCTGGACGTCTTCGGACTTGGCCGGGAGATTCTCAGTCAGGATTTCCGTGAACTTTCGGGTGGAGAACGCCAGCGGGTGGTTACGATCCTTGCCCTGATGCTGGGAAGGGAAATTTTCCTGCTTGATGAGATCACAGCATCGCTGGATGTGAATCTGAAGCAACGGGTTGCAGACTATTTCCTCGGGCATCCTGAATGGACGCTGCTTGTGATCTCACACGACCGGGAATGGATGCGACCGGGAGTCAGGGTGATTGATATGGCGGCATATAGAGGCAAAGTATGAACTCGCCTGACATCTCCATCCCGGGACTCATCTTCGCGTTTCTGCTCCTGATTCTGCCGCTTCTTCTTCTGTGGCACGTGCGCATGACAGCGATGGCCGGCGATTCAATGCGTGCTATCGCCCGGATGGCAGTACAGCTTGCACTTGCAGGGATTTTTCTGACACTGCTCTTTGAGGTAAACAATCCGGTCTTCAACCTGATCTGGCTCTTCGTGATGATCACTGTCGGTGCGTTTGAAGGAGTGCGTCGCCATGGTTATGCACTGGGTCTTCTGTTCTGGCCGACCTTTGCGGCCTTTACACTCACCGTCCTTTCGATTCTCTTTTATCTCAATATCTTCGTGATACAGCTCGGGGCTCTGCTCTTTGATGCGCAGTTTATGATTCCGATTGCCGGGATGCTGCTGGGAAACGCCCTTTCGTCCCATATCATCGGCGTGGGGACATATTTCTCTGACCTGACGCGAAACGAGGGACGTTACCTTGCACACCTATCATTTGGTGCATCAAAAAAGGAAGCTCTGCTTCCGTATCTCCAGCAGGGTCTTACTACTGCCTTACAACCGAAGCTTAGCAATATCTCCACCATGGGTATTGTGTTTCTGCCGGGCATGATGACCGGCCAGATACTGGCGGGCATTTCACCGATTACTGCAATAAAGTATCAGATTGCCCTTATGATTGCCATCTATTCCTCAACGGTGATCTCGGTGGCACTTGCGATAAAGCTCCTCTCAAAAACGGCGTTTGATGAGTATGGAATCCTACGAAAAGAGCTTTTGAATCCGAAAAAAGAGACGTCGCCGAAATGAACGGTTTAAAAAAAGAGTTTTTGAAATCCGATGATTGAGTCTACCAGTTTCCGGCAACGACGATGAAGAGGTCGCTTGCAGGAATCGGTGGGGCGTTACTGCTACCGGTTGTGATACGTTCTTCGGGATAACCTAGGCTTTCACAGATAGCAATTTGGCAGTGCTGCCCGGTGATCGATGCCCAGCACCCGCTCTGCAACCTTTGCGGCGTGCATAGATACCTTCCCCGTGCCGCATCCGACATCAACGATAACATCGCCCTTTTTCAGGCAGAGTTTGCCCAGTGAGACGGCCATGACCTCATCCTGTGTCAGTCCTCCTTTTAGGCTCATATCCTGCATATAAAATCTGTTTGTGGTGTATTGAAGATTGGGATATTTTCTCTTCAGACTAGGTGTTTTCAGGTGAAATCCTCGGGCCGTTCAAAAGGATTAATCAGTAGTCTCGCTAATATAATTGGCAATGTTGAAGATACACAGGGAGGTATGCGGATACTGCGGTGCGTGTGTATCAGTCTGCCCTGAAGGTTCACTGGAACTTATCGACGCCTATCTTACGGTCAATACCGAAACATGCAAATCCTGCAAAATATGTGTGAAGGTTTGTCCGCTTGGTGCTCTGGAGGTTGTGGATGAAGAGTAACTATGATGTTCTTGTGATTGGTGGTGGGCCGGGCGGTGCGCTTGCGGCAAAGACAGCGGCCGAAAATGGCCTTTCGGTCTGCCTTATTGAGAAGCGGCCGGCTATCGGTGTGCCGGTACGCTGCGCAGAAGGTATCGGTGAGGATCTGATTCACGAGTTCTTTGATGAGGTCAACCCCAAGTGGATCTCCGCAGATATCAAACGGGCCGTTTTGATTTCACCGGACGGCCAGAAGGTTACCCTTGACCCAAGCATCGCCGGAAACGAGGTCGGCTATGTGCTTGATCGTAAGACCTTTGACCGGGATCTCATCTGGATGGCGGCAGGAGCCGGTGCTGAAATATATGTAAAGACCCGTGCTGTGGACGCTATTGTTAAAGACGGCATCGTGCAGGGCGCCCGGATTGAACAAGGTGGCGTGGAGCAGGACGTCTATGCCAGTATTGTTATTGCAGCAGATGGTGTGGAATCGAAGTTTGCCCGCTGGTGTGACATTAACTCAACGGTACCGCTGCGGGAACTTGAAACCTGTGCGCAGTATCTGATGACCGATATTGATATTGACAATGAAGCGACGGTCTTTTATGTCGGCAATGAGATTTCACCGGGTGGCTATGTCTGGATCTTCCCAAAGGGTGACCGCACGGCAAATGTGGGCATCGGGATTATGGGCAACAAGTCCGGCGACGGACACCGGGCGAAGGATTATCTTGATGCGTTTGTGCAGAAGACCTTCCCTGAGGGCAAGACAATTGAGCTTATTATTGGTGGCGTCTCGGTCTGTGAGCCGCTGGCATGCACGGTTGCGGATGGCCTTATCATTGTCGGTGATGCAGCCAGACTCAGTGACCCTATAACTGGTGGTGGCATTTACAACGCGATGTATACCGGACGGCTTGCCGCTGAGGTGGCCACAGAAGCAATATCCCAGAAAAACTGTTCAAAAGAATCTCTCATCGTCTATGATGAAACCTGGAGAAACTCAAAGATGGGTGACGCACTCGCCCGTAATTACCAAATAAAAGAGCTATTTATCACCCTTGACGATACCGTCTTAAACACGATTTTAAACTCAGTCAAAAAAATTCAGATGACCGAGTTTTCAACCCGTCAGCTCGTCCGTGAAATAATGAATTTCAATCCGAAACTGCGCAAAGAACTTAAATCGCTGAAGAAATATTTCGAATGAACGCGCGTGAAACGAAGTTTCAGGTGCTGTTTGGAGAAAATGCGTCAGCATTTTCGACCAACAATTACTTTTTTTAACGCGTGGCTACCCGATCAAAATATCAATCCAATTGTGGCTTCCAATTTCGACCAACAATTACTTTTTTTAACGCGTGCCTACCAGATCAAAATATCAATCCAATTGTGACGTTTAATTTCCGACAAATACCTAATTCTTTTAAAATGCGAGCTTATCGAATGTAAATCTGATTCTCACTTCAAAAAAAGTTATTTTCTTATTTTATCCTGCAATTTCCCCTTCCGTTTCGGGTTTACTTTCAGCTGATTGTTAAGCGTTTGCACACACGTTTTTTCGGCTTCTGATTTTGTAAAGACCGTAATAAGATCACCGGCCTGAATCCTGACATCGCCGCTGGGGATTATCAGGGTACCGTCTGATCTGGTCAGTGCAATAAAGACATAGTCACGCACTTTCATCTCACGAATCTCGTGGTCGATAAATGGTGCTCCTTCTTCTGCCTCTATCTCAAAGATGATGCCCCCCCGGACTTTTATCATTTCCTGAATCTCAGGATTGGCTGCCCAGAAATAGAGACGATCTGCTACCAGTTCATCAGGGTTTTCACTGATCTGGA
>CAZBGM010000010.1:0-16488 GCA_964491505.1 uncultured Methanomicrobiaceae archaeon
TATATTGTGAAAGCTTCTCATCGAAAGGATTCGTCTCTCGCAACAGATGAACAGCCGGTGACAGGAATGGTTGTGCATTAGGTGCAACGGGGTAAAGAAGAACTATTTGAACAGGCTCTTTCTGAACCTATCAACAGTGCGAAACGGTACCAGGCAGCCTTTCTGTGAGTGTAATCCGCCCTGAAAAAGGACGGAACGATTACAAAGTTCTCTTCACTTTCGATTCTGAAACCCATCTGGCATCCTGGCGTTCCTGCGAAACTCATAGACATATTATTCAGAGAATGTATGCTGTATCAACTGAACCAGCAACTCGTTTTACTCTCTCAGGCCTTGAGACCTGGTTTTCTCTTCCCGGTCCGCGGGTCATGGCACCACCGCCCAAGTGGAAGATGACACTTGTTACATGGGCAGTTGTCTGGCACTGCTCTGCGTGACGATTCCGCTGGAATGGATGATTATCGAACCACTCCCCCTTGTTCTAAAATTAGCAATTACACCAGCCATTACCATCTCCCTGCTCACCTATGTCATCATGCCCCGGGTTGTTCCATTGCTTTCCGGATGGCTCTATA
This sequence comes from uncultured Methanomicrobiaceae archaeon, assembly GCA_964491505.1. Lineage (GTDB taxonomy): Archaea > Halobacteriota > Methanomicrobia > Methanomicrobiales > Methanomicrobiaceae > CAZBGM01. The sequence goes on from CAZBGM010000010.1 coordinate 576, forward strand.
AAGAAATTCCAAAGATGCAGTTTTTATCGGGAAACCAGCAAAACATGCCGGATGGGGAGGAACCATAAACTTTCTTCACAAAACAGGTACAGGAAGATGACAGCCCAATTCCCTGAAGCCATTCTTTTTGATATGGACAATACGCTCCACGACTTTTATTCAGCAAAAATCGCCTCATGCGAGGCAGTAATAGACACCATTCAGCAGGGCGACCCAACAACCCTCTTACGCTATTTTCTCAGTGGAGGACGGGGATATGAAAATGTCGAAAATATCAGAGCATACATGCATGATCTTGGTATTGAGGATGAGGAACTTTTTCATCAGGCATCAAAAACCTATGAAGAGGTCAAACTCTCCAAAACACATCTGTATGATGGGGTGAAGGAGACACTTCACACCCTGTCAGCAGAGGGCATTCCTATGGGCATTATTACCGATGCCGAATCAAAAGAAGCAGAAAAAAGGCTTCGTAAGAATGATATCGACCACTTTTTTTCAGGCATGAGCACCCCCGATCTCTCAGGCAGGAGAAAACCCGATGAAGAATGTTTCAGGTTTGCCCTGACTTCTCTTGGGATTACTGAATATTCAGAATCTCCAGAGCGTTACTGGGTCGTTGGTGATAGCCCCCGCCGTGAGATCGAACCAGCAAACACGATGGGAATGACCTCGGTGTATGCGATTTATGGAGACTGGATGAAGATACCGTATCCATCAATTCAGCCGCACCACACCATCAATACCTTCAGTGAAATCCTGACAATCCTGAATCTTTCAGATTAACAAAGTGGTTCAGGCCTCTTCGTCCCGACAACCGGGAGTGCCTGATTCTTCACAAATAGGGGTGTATCTGAACATCTCATTTTTTCAAGAACAAGCTCTTTTCCGATCTGGGTCAATGCAAAGACCGGTACGGCTGCACCACCCTGAAGGAGTGCTTTATCTTTTGCCAGATTCCAGAGATTTTGTGACGCACAGGGATAGAGAAGATCACAGGTATCAATCAAAATCTCTGAATCAGAAAAAGAAAGGCCAGTTGTATGTACGCCAACTAACAGAATGTCAGGATACCGTGATCGCAATTCTGCTGCCTCTGCCGCCGATGCAGTCGTCACAGCGGGATGAGAATATCCTGCTTTATAGGTCTCCTGAACACCACGAATTTGATCCATTGATGCATGAATTGAATCAACTACGATACCGCCTGCTGCCTCAATCCGCTCAATAACCGCAGGGATGGGTGTTGTTTTAACAAGACCTGACATCTTACCCCCTATTCCCTGGACCAGCTCAGGTGTTGGTGCGATGACAGTTCCGGCACCATCACAGGCGAGTATTACCGCATCGATACTACCAGACCGAAGTCCCTGCATTAAAAGTTCAGACGCACCAAAGAGAACAAAATCATCAGAACACTCCACAGATCGTTCCGAAGTGCACATTCCAAACGATGCGATTCTTCCTTCAATATTTTTCTGCACCTGTTCCGGAGTGATGGGATCAACCGGGACAGAAAAGCGCTTCGCAAGTGGGCAGGACTGAATCATTGGTTTTCCGACAGAAACGACCACACCGTCTCTGATGACGACCCGCGTCCGTCCTGCTGCTTCAATGATATGTTCATCTTTCATACTACTATACCTATTTGTTTTGAACAAAAATTATAAGTAGCATATGCTGACAATCCCACCGATGACCAAAAGCAGTACCTCGAGATTTCCTGAGATCGATGGAACCCGTGGTATTGCTATTGGGATGATGGTTCTTTATCATACACTATTTGATCTGACGTTCTTTGGCGTCATGGATATTCCGGTTACAACAGGTTTCTGGAGATTTTTTGCATACGCCTGTGCGATTATCTTCGTTTTTATCGTAGGGATATCTCTCTCCATTAGTCACGCACGCACAGAACAGCGATTTCCCGGACAAAAAAACATAAAAAAATATCTCATTCGGGGACTGAAGCTCCTTGCACTTGGCTTTCTGATTACCTTTGTGACTTGGCTGTATCTGGGAGAAGGTTTTATTGTTTTTGGAATTTTGCATCTGATTGGACTTTCTGTGATACTTTCCCCACTTGTACTGGGAAAACCACGCCTTGCCCTTATCGTGGGCATTCTCCTCCTTTGCCTTGGCCCATTGGTTTCGATGATTCCGGGACCGGAATGGCTCATCTGGCTTGGTTTTCGGCCGGAAACGTTCTACAGTGTGGACTATGAACCACTGATTCCATGGTTTGGTGTTGTACTTCTTGGCATCTGTGCAGGCACAAGAGCATACCCCAAAGGAGAGCGGGGCTTCACCCTCCCGTTCAGACCGGGTCAGTGCACCGCTTTTCTTTCAATGGCCGGACGCCATTCACTCCTGATCTATCTTGTGCACCAGCCAATACTTATTCTGCTGATTACTGCCTTTACCGGAGCAACCGTTTGGTAACCATGCTGTGATCCAAACGAGAAAAATGAGTGACTTGTTAGAGTCCATCTTCAAAGAGTGGAACATCAGCAAAGGCGAGGACATCAAAAACACCACGATTGGTAAGCCGAAGTTCAGGAATTACCGTAAGAGCCAGAAATGAGAGATACATAAACGGACTTGCAATGCCTCCCATCTGCTCTGCTGCGTTGTTCAGGGCGTTAAGACGTTCACAGACATCTTCATACGGAAGAGTGGACATCAGTCCGCCACAGTCAAGTGGCAGCGCTGTTATGGCGTCATCGCAAACTGCCACCATACCTCCCTGCAGGCGAATGACTTCATTGACAGCTTTACAAATTTCTTCATCACTGGCACCAGTTGCGATAATATTATGCGAATCATGAGAAACGCTACAGGCAAGAGCACCGTGGGTGAATCCAAATCCATGCACCAGACCCACCCCCGAACCTAAGGCATGATACCTGTCACATACGACCATTTTCAGAATGTCCCGGTCAAAATCAGGAAGTTGTTCGGGTTCGATTGGGAACTGTAACGCTGAAGTATGAATCTGTCCGGGCACCAAACCAATAACCCGTGCATTCCCTTTCCCTACGATCTTCAGATCTTCAGGCAGAAGCAGACGACAGGAGAAGACAGCATCAATCCTACCTGGTTTCTGGTAGTTCAGATCCCTGACAATGACACCATTCTTCACAGTCTTCAGAACTGTGAATTCTTCGGAATCATCAATGAAGCAGAAATCAGCCACATATCCCGGTGCGATAGCTCCCCTGTCATGCAGTCCAAACCGTTCAGCTGCCGATAGTGTTGCCATGCGATAAGCAAATTCAGGTTTTAAGCCCTCAGCAATCGCCCGCCGGATACAGTCGTCGATATGGCCGTCTGCTTCCAGAAGATCTGCGTGCCGGTCATCGGTTGCAAACGAACAACGGGGAAGCGAGCAGGGAGTCACAACCGGCAGGAGTGCTGAGAGATTGTGCTCGGTTGAACCTTCACGCAGCATCAGATACATACCGCGCCGAAGTTTTTCTGCTGCTTCTTCTGCCTTGGTACATTCATGGTCACTCTGAATTCCGGCCAGAATGTAGGCATTAAGATCAGGCCCGGACAAAAGCGGTGCGTGCCCATCAATACAGGAGCAGAGATCAAGCTTTTCAAGAACCGTGGGATCGTTTGCCAGCACACCGGGAACATTCATCATCTCTGCAAGACCTAAGACATGGTCGTCACCAAGAAATTCCTGCAGGTCTGAGGCGGATAATTCAGCACCGGCTTTATCAAAGGGTGTCGCCGGCACGCAGGACGGCAACATGAAAAAAATATCAAGTGGTGTTCTCCTGCTTTCGGCCAGCATATATCTGATGCCAGCTGCACCGGCAACATTTGCAATTTCATGTGGATCAGCGATCACGGTTGTTGTACCATGAGGAAGCACCAACCTCCCGTATTCTCCGGGAGTTAACAGGGAACTCTCGATATGCAGATGGGCATCAATAAGACCCGGAATAATTTTTGAACCCTTACAGTCAATCGTCTCTGTTCCTTCATAGTCCCCAAGACCAATGATAATGCCGTCTTTAACCGCGATGTTCGTCTTCTCCCATTCACAGGTAAAAGGGTGAAATACCAAAGCATTCTGAAAAACACAATCAGCAGGGGCAATGCTCCGTGCTGCATCAGTCATCCGGGTCCGGTTTTGAAGTGTCTGATTCATAGATAAGTCCCTCTGATTAAATTAGGGCTGATATACGCAAAAAAATAACATAGCGGGTGGTATGGTGTAGTCAAACATGATATTGTCACCATTTGATTGGGTCAGGGCAAAACATCGATATTTTTGATCTGGCATCCGGTTCGTTCCCCCTCTTCCATACTATAGAGCCAGAGTTTATAGGGGCCTGGAGAAAGAGCGATAGGTAACTGGTAGACGTTGGTGCCAGCCTTAAGATCAATGGCCTGAACATATTTTCCAAGTTCTACCTGCCTGAAATTCGCAAGATCAAAGACTGTAACCTGCACACCAATCTGTCGTGGTTCGCCGTCATTCTGGATCTCAAGAGAAAGTGATCCGTTTTCGTACCAAGCATCACCAAATTGGGCAGTAGAACAGCCAGCAGAACACACCGCCAGTACTAAAATCAAAATGGAAGCAAGCACAGGAACCAATGATCGCATTGATGTGATATTTCCCCTGAAGATTATTATGTTTTCCCAAATTCATGTCCAAAGGTATACGAGCATTATTCAGATGGCAAAACGAAGCAATGCTGCAACCCCTCCAAGGGCACTGAGCTGAGCACCGGGTTCAAAATCAGCTGAGAGGACCACTACTGCTGCCCGCACTCCTTCAGCTTCTTCCAGGAGATCCTCAGTCTTCTGATCCCGGAGGTTTTCATCGACCACCAGTAGCGTCTCAACTGCACCAAACCTGACCGCGTGCAACACGGCATCAAAGCCATAGGTACAGGTTCTGTCATCAGCACCAATCCGTTTAAGAAGTTCATCGAGATACTGCACCTCACGGGCAAGCTGCAGATCTTCGGTGATTCTGTCCAGCACACCTTTACCAATCACTTCCTGCACACTCCCGCGTCCCGATCTTCGGGTTTCTGCCGTGGTGCATCGGACGGCAAGTTCAGGTGCTGTTTTTCGGATTACTTTGACCAAATCCTCTTTCACAAAACCAGGTCCCGCAAGAATTAATGGTCCTTCAGTAGCCTGAAGATAAGAAATCACTTCTGCAAAAAACGCAGAGCGGGCGTCAACCCCTTCCCGTTTCCCGGAACCGCTACGAATTACAGCAATTTCTTCAGGGCCATATTGCCGTATTCGGAAGATCTGGGCCTCGCCTTCTTCAATCGTCGCGACATGGACCAGTTGTGTCGAAGCAGCAACAGCTCTGTCAACCCGTTCCAGATCAACCGGCCGCCACGTCTTGATAACTGATACTTCCTGTCCGGGTTCAAGATTCAGGGTATGATACGAACCGAGATCAGGCCCGTGCTCAATGGGTCCACTTATGCGCAGACGCAGTGATGAAGGGTGAAATTCAACCTTTTCAACCCTAATGCCCAGACGGACTGGTTTTTTCTCTGTTTTCTCAGGACGGAGTTTGTCGGTTGCACCATCAAGACTCCGGAAGGTCAGGGCAAATGCCAGATCACCTGCACCCACCAGATGACGAAGATGCCAGAGGTCGTCAATCGTCTCAGGAAATAGTCGTATTTCTCCAGTTCGCTGTTTAAAATCCCGGAAGTCTGCTTTCATCGAATCTCCGCTATTTCTGAACCTCCTGGTGGAACAAATTTCGCGACCTGTTCACCAGTCAGTACCCGTTTCCATGCTTTCTCTTCCTCAGCAGAGATTTTTCCCTTGAATTCCCTGAGGATCTTCTTTGCAACATCGTTTGGTTCATAAATACCCGGACGCAGAATTACACTGTGCACCGTTTGATCAATTATCGGATGGATGGGGCCGCCAATGATCGCTACAGTTGGTTCTGTTCTGATACCAATAGCAATACCAACCGACATATTTTTGAAATGTTGCCGCTCGCCACGGATGACAAACGAACCCTTTGCAACAAATTCTCCGGATTCCGGTGTTTTACTAACCTGTGACCGTGATGCCCCATCAACATCTACCGAAGAATATCCTGATTTCCAGGCATTTGAGTAGGAGGCAGCAAATGCACCAACCTCGTCCCAACAGGTTGTGGGTCCTTTGACAAGCACCACACTACCACCATGGACGGTAGCATGCAGGAATGTATCATTGCCCTCGAAGTATTTTTTTACCAATTCTTCATTCTCTCCGGCACTCTTTCCTCCCAATGCAAGGGTACCATCAGAGGTAACAAACCAACGAAATTTGTGATACCATTTCGGCTTTTCAAAGTTCCAGACCTTTTCTTTCTTCGCTTGTTTTTTATCCTGAGCGAGCCGTTCGCCTAAAGCGCGAATCGCACCTTCCTTTTTCCGCCGGAATTTTTTCACCTGATCATAGTAGTTCCCGGCATTAACCTCCACACTCTCATGAACATAAATCTTAATCCGGTTCTCATCAAGAAGGACATCAACCGCCGATTCATCAGGGTAAATCCTAGTGATAATCTGTGCTGCCGGCAAATCGCTTTTTTTCAGTGCTAACTCAATTTCCTGCCAGGAATGATCAGAGGATGCTGCACGCAGAGTTGTAATCAGGGCATCAATTGTTGAATAATGGGCATAGAGACAGGCAGCAAGTACCTCATTTCGTGAAATCTTTTTCTCAAATCCTTTGATTGCTTCCCGCTGCCGGTGCCTAATGTTCTCTTCCTTTGAAAGTTTTCGCCCTTTCTCCTTTTCGGGTTTCTTCTCTGCTGCCTTTGGGAAGAAAGCATCAAGGGCTACGTTAAATGTCGCAAATGATTCTTTCTCTTCTTCACCCTGCAACAGAATAGGCCAGCATCCTTTTGCAGTAATAACAGGGTATGGTTTATTCCGGATTTCATCAAGCAGTTCGGTAAAAGCCGTTGTTAGCTGCGACGCCTCTGCCTCACCCGCAGGACTGTTTTTTTCAAAACCTGCCCGTGCACAGACTTCTTCAGCAAATTTTCCGCCAAGCATCAGATGGGTCGCGAGGGTTCGCACCAAATCCTGATCAGAAGTCTGAAGGATTTCCCGAAGATGATCCTCCGAAACCTGCGTTACGTCCTCACCGGGAAATTCATAGATTACGCCGGTTGTCAACATCCGTTCCCGATATTTTCGTCGGTGCAGTGGCTGAATAATAGTATATTCAGCATCGCAGAGCAGAATATTCCCATCATTGAAAAGCTCAACGATCATATGATACTGCGTCTCACTCTTCCCAACCGTGATATCGAGAATCCGCTGCACACCATGCTGACGAATCTCAAGAATTCTTCCCCCTCGAATATATTTGCGCAGAAACATCGAGTATCCCGAAGGATTTCCCGGTGCTGGCGGCAGGGTATCCGTGAGGTGCAAACGCCGGTCTTCTTCGATTAGAAGATAATATTTTGCTTTGTCTTCTCCGTTGAGGCGCACCCCGAACGTTCCCGGACCATACTGATAGATCTTGCCAATCCAGAGCGGTAGCTTTACGCTAAGCTCACTGCTGACTGCCATCAGGTCGATTCCGCTCATTCCACGTTGTGTCGCCATGAATGTACCAAATTAAATATTGTCTGAGTACCAATAATAACCACTGGTGTCGTCATGAGTCAGGAGAAGGATATAAGCGAAACAAATATTTCAACCCCGGTAGAGACACCGGAGGATGAAATAAAGCAATATACTGAACGGGTCTACCGCACGGCAATTGCCTGTATATTAGGAATTATAGCGGGAACGATCTGTTTTCTGGTCATCGGAGACACTTCAACACCGGAAGGAGAGGCACGGGGAATTATTGGGATTTTAGTTCTTCTGGCGTTTATCGTCTTCCAGAAATATATTTTCTTAATTTTCAAAATTGATTATACCAAACTTGGTGCTAAGGACTGGTTCTTCCAGGGTTTCATGACCTTTTCACTCTGGTTTATCTCCTGGACCCTTCTTCTGACAATTTAAACCACTTTTATTTGTGATAACCTATGCGGATTGCTGTTGTTCATAAGGATCGGTGCCATTCCAAAAAATGTAGCACCGAATGTATTCTCTACTGCCCCCGGGTACGCACAGGTGACGAAACCATTGTTATCGGTGAAAACGGACGGGCGGTAATCTCTGAAGAACTCTGTGTCGGGTGTGGCATCTGTGTAAAGAAATGTCCGTTTGATGCGATTGATATCGTCATGCTTCCTGAAGAGCTGGATCTTCCGACACACCGGTATGGCCAGAATGGATTTTCGCTGTATGGTCTGCCAACCCCGGTTGAAGGGAAAGTGACCGGCATACTTGGAGCAAACGGTATTGGAAAGAGTACTGCTGTTTCCATTCTTTCCGGCCAGTTAATGCCCAACCTCGGCAACCCTGAGAGTGAGGCACGATGGGAAGATATCTTAAAACTTTATACCGGAACCGAACTTTTTGAGTTCCTCCGAAAGGTCGCTGACGGTGCGGTAAAGCCAGCGCTCAAACCCCAATATATTGACTATATTCCCAAGGCATTCAAAGGGACTGTCACTGAACTGCTCAGGACCACCGATGAGCGGGGAAAATTAGATTATTATATCGAAAAACTCAAGCTCACGACGATTCTTGATCGAAAGATAACTGAGATCTCCGGGGGAGAACTGCAGCGCGTTGCGCTTGCTGCCTGTCTTTCCCGCGAGGCAGACTTCTATTTTCTCGATGAAATCACCCCATACCTCGATATCTACCAGCGCATGGTAGCGGCAAATCTGATTCGCGAACTCGCTGAAGAAAAACCGGTGGTTATTGTCGATCACGATCTTGCGATTCTGGATATGCTCGCAGATACCGTAAATGTCGCATACGGAAAACCATCCGTCTTTGGTATTATCACCCGCCCGAAAGGAGTCAGAATTGGTATCAATCAGTACCTTGAGGGATTTTTACAGGAGGAGAATGTCCGTTTCAGGGAGTATGCGGTAACGTTTGAAGAACGGGCATCAGAACGTAATAGCTGCCACGAACCACTGATGAAATTCCCTCATCTTGTGAAGAAGTATCCGTCTTTTACGCTGCATGTCGAAGGCGGAGAGATCCGCTGTGGTGAGGTACTGGGAGTAGTCGGCGCAAATGGTATCGGAAAGAGTACTCTCGCAGGTCTTCTTGCAGGAGAAATCGCGCCTGATGAAGGCACTATGACAAAAGGTGTGAAGATTGCGTTTAAGCCCCAGTACATCAAGGCAGATTCTTCAGATCATGTGGAGTATCTACTGCGGCGTGCGACAAACAAGTATGACACTTCCTGGTACCAGAATGAAATTCTCGCGCCACTTTCACTGGAGATACTTCTTCAGTCACCCATAGACAAACTGTCCGGTGGTGAACTACAGCGGGTTGCCATAGCCCTCTGTCTCTCTCAGGACGCAGACCTCTACGTGCTTGATGAACCCAGCGCTCACCTTGATGTCGAACAACGGGTTAAACTGGCTCGCATCCTCAAACGCCATGCAGAACACAACGATGCAGGTGTGCTGGTTATTGACCACGACATTTACATCATTGATATGATCTCAGATCGAATGCTCGTTTTTGATGGCGTCCCGGGAGTGAAGGGCATTGCAAAAGGACCATTCTCAATGCGGGAAGGGATGAACCATTTCTTAAAGGAACTTGGTATTACCTTCCGGCGTGACAAGAACAACCGACCGCGAATCAATAAACCGGGCAGTTATCTGGATCGGGAACAGCGCTCGGTTGGCGAATTTTATTACGCTGAGATAGGAAAAGGATAGGGAAGATATCTATCATTCAGTTGTTTTTCAAATTCTGCCAGCATAACCTGAAATAAATTTTCTTTGACTACATTCAGATTATTATCTCAAAGCATTTTCATGTGATTTGAGAATTCCCGAAACCATGATCAAAGATCATGATAAAAAATAGAAACGATAGATGAGAATTATTGAGAATGGTTCTGCCTATTTTTCTTCAGTCTTCTGACAATTTCTCCTGCAAGATCCTCTTCTTTGATGCAATCGGTTAATGCGCCATAAATGCGTGCAGAACTTACCATCTCATCATATTTGCAGGATTCCGGATCGATGGCAAGAAGCGTTCCTCCTACCCCATAAACTACTTTTGACCCCTCATTACCATCAATGCCTCTGCCACTCAGCAGGACGGCAGTGACCTGATCACCTACCTGTTCGGCTGCTGAGGCAAAACCAACGTCAACCGGCAGAATTCCTTCAGGCACATCAGATAATGAAGGATGAGTTACGATGACTGCTCCATCATCATTTCGTTTGAGAAGCGGCACAAATCCTGCCGTGCAGACATAGACCTCCCCACCACACAGAATCTGTCCCTCTTCAGTTGGAGAAACCGGTGCGGCGGTCATACGCCCCAAGCGGCGTGCAAATGGTCGGGAAAAACCACAGGGCAAATGATCCGGGACAACCAGTACAGCAGTGCGGGCGTCCGGGTGATATGCAGCAAGCAGATTTTCTGTTTGTTCACATCCACCCTCACCACAACCAATTACGACAAGTTCCTGTGCAGGGTAGCCAATACTCCGCCTCTTCTCAGGTGTACCGGACAGATAGGCAAGCCGGAATACTTTCTCAGCAAAAGCAGGCATCACATCTTCAATCCGACTTTTATTGGGAGGAAGTATCAGAAAATCATCGGCCCCTTTTTCAAGGGCCATATCACAGAAAATCCCGTCTTCCGGCCGTGGGTCAGCAAGCAAAAGAATAGCCGGGAGATGAGCAAGAGAAGAAAACTGTGAAAAAATATCATGTTCCTTCTTTTGTAGCATTCCGACATGATAGGTCATCACATCAGGAGAAGTCTCTTCGATGAGTGAGACAGCATCTTCCAGATCTTCAGCGACCCCGGCAACTTCAAGATTGCGCATTCGCTTCAGATGCCCGCTTAAGACACTTCTGACAAATGCTGAATCATCATAGATGAGTACAGAAACCATTCATGCATCACTCTAAACTGTTTGTAATATTATGAGATGTGGCGTGAACTGCTAAAAACTCCATGATCAGTTTGCCAGCAACGGTGGCCGCCTGCCCGTGATCAATCGGGCAGACCTCCATATAGTCAAACCCTATAGCAAGAGGGCCAACAGACTTCACCACTGCCCGGATATCGAGCGGCGTTAAACCAAACGGTTCAGGTGTGCCAAGTCCAGGGGTCAGACAGCAGTCGATGGCATCAGCATCTATAGAGAGATACACCTTCTTGCCTTCCAGTCTTTTTGTAACCTCTTCCAGAATAGCTGTAATTCCCTGTTTTCTCACATCTTCTGCCGTGTAAAGTGTCAGATGGTCACGGGCAAATGAAAATTCCTCACGAGTCCCGCTACGTGCCCCAATGATAGTAATGTCCCGGACTCCATCGTCATAAAAACGCCGGGTTGCGCAGGCATGGTTGTAGGGTGTACCACCAAATTCATCCCTGAGATCAAGATGTGCGTCACAAACAACAACTGCCTCTGGCTTCAGGGCACGCACAGCACCAACACTTACGGAGTGCTCACCACCAAGCAGTACCGGGATTTTTCCGTCAGCGGCAATCTCTGTAACAATCTCCTCTACCTGAGAGACAACCGTCTCCGGAAGAGAATCCGGTTCGATATCACCGAGATCACAGACAGGTAATGTCCAGAAATCAAGATCATACTCTGGTAAATAATCCTCAAAATTCCAGGTATATCTCCGAATTTCCTGAGGACCGCGCCGGGTACCGGGTAAAAATGAACAGGTCCCGTCATAAGGAACGCCAAAAACGACATACCGTGCTGTTTCGTACGGTGTCTCAGCGCCAGCGAAAAAAATGTAGTTAAAGTGTTGCATCAACCTTAGATGCCGAGTTTGCGCTTTCCCATAGAGGAAATGTAGGGAATTTCCTGCCCAGCCTCAATTTTGGAGGCATCTTCAAGCTCAATCTCAAACATTTCATAATCCTTGAGATCCATGAGCTGAAGGGTATTGCCAGCAAGTGAAACAACCTGCGCGCTGCGGCGTTCGACAATGGGCACATAGATCTTAGCCGAAACCGGCTGAACAATGGAGCGTTTTACATTGTCAAAAATGCCTGAAACATCAATACGGGACTTTGCTGCACCGTGTTTCCCCGGCTTTGAGGTTGCAATGGAGAGGATTTTACATGGTTCCCCATCAACAACAGCATAACGACCTTCTTTGAGTTTGCCTATTTCGGTCTGTTCCTTCATAATGATCAGTCTCTCTTACTTGTTAATTGGTAGAAGAGATATTTATTTCGTGTTGTTGGCAGGATTTGCCACTCGCTCACAAACGGTTCCGGAGAGTCACGACCAGCCGATGATTTAATACCCGCGGCGTCGATCTTCCTGTATAGATGGAATTTATCCGCGCTTGCATGACCCTGGCCGACCACGTAGGAGAAAAAATACGCCCGCTTGCCGGTACTGAAGAAGGTGGGAAAATTGTAGGGGACGGCGCAGACGGCACGCCGACAAAATATATCGACAAAGTAGCAGAAGACCTTGTGCGGGAATTTTTTGAGGATAGAGGCTTTGCCGCCGGAATGCTGAGCGAAGAATGCGGCATGATACCGTTTCACGGACCCGGAGAAGGACTGCTCTATGTGGACCCCGTTGACGGTACATTTAACGCAGTTCAGGGAATTCCCTTCTATACTCTTTCGGTCGCATGGGGTGAACAGGGTGTGATTCAGAAAGGCTTTGTCCATAATTTCCCAGACAATGAAACATTCTGGGCGATTCGCGGGAAAGGGGCATTTCTTAACAATAAACCAATCCAGGTCTCTAAAACCACAGACCTCCGGACCAGTTCAATGAGTATGTACAGCCGTCATTTTGATCCGACCGGCATATTGCCCCTTGCCAGAAATCTTCGCCGCTGGAGACTCTTAGGTGCCTCATCACTTGAACTCTGTTATGTTGCCTGTGGTCGTCTGGATGGGTTTGTTGATCTCCGGGATACGCTACGAATTACCGACGCCGCTGCCGGGATGCTCATCTGTGAGGAAGCAGGCGGAAGAGTGACCGGTGACCATGAAGATAACCCTGCATTCATTGACGATGTGACAGACGGGCGCTGTCTGGTGGCAACGAACGGACACCTCCATGAAGCCGTGCTGGAACAGATCCGCGCCGGTCAGGAAAATATGTCATGAAATGTACCTTAGTTGCACGGCCGGATCTTGAGGACGCGCTAAACTATACGAAAGATCTTGCAAGTACTTTAACAAATCTGGGCTACACCGTCGATATCGAGGGAGTAACTGCAAGAGAACTCGAAATGGAAGGGACCCCCTTCTCTTCGATTGAGGGAGATCTGATCATTGTAATCGGTGGTGATGGATCGGTTCTGCACACGGTGCACAATCTCTATAAACAGATACCCCTGATTGGAATCAATTTTGGAACCGTTGGCTTTCTCGCAGATCTTGAGCCGGAAGAAGCACCGGCATTTTTTGCTACAATCTTAGAACAGGGATTTGTTGTAAGGCGACGTATGCGTATTGACATTTCTATCAACGGCGATCCGGCTGGAGAAGTACTGAACGAAGCGTTTATAGTAACATCACGTCCTGCAAAACTGCTAAATTTTTCAATTATTGTTGACGGCATTTCAGCCGAAAAGTTCAGGGCAGACGGTCTTCTCATCAGTACACCAACCGGTTCGACTGCCTATGCCATGAGTGCGGGTGGACCGATTGTTGACCCCTTTATACCGGGATATCTGATTGTCCCGCTTGCTCCGTACCATCTCTCATCACGTCCACATATTATCAGTACTGAACGAACACTCCAGATTGGTGTTGAAAGCGATAAACCAGCAGAATTAGTGCTTGATGGCAGAGTCGCCCGGACCGTTTCTGCCGGGGATATTATTACCGTTGAACAATCCCCCGACCCCGCACTTTTTATTGACACCAAGAGAAATTTTTTCCTGAAGGTACAGCAGAAACTTAGACAGGGATGAAATCTGCCTATCATCAGGAACATCTCACTCCCTATTTCTATAGACTTTATCTCCCTCTGTGTCATACATCATCTACAGGTAGGGATAATCTGTGCAGGTATCAATGAATCTTGAAGTGCTGGACAAACCGGGTCAGCTTGTCGGTGCGTTACAGCCAATATCCGAGCTCGGCGGAAATATCATCTCAGTTATTCATGAACGCGAACCGGGAGTGAAATCTGACACTCTGGATGTGCAGATCATGCTCGAACTACCAGAAGATATGTTGAGCAGCCTTCTTGAGATTTACAAAGTCAACAACGTCAATGTGGTGCGGGTCGGCGAAGAACGGTTGCTAATCCGTCGGTCGGTGATTCTGATTGGTCACCTGATGCATACAGATCTCTCAGACACCGTCGATAGAATTGATGCGACTGGCTTTGCTGAAGTCGGGGAACTGTCTGTCCTGATGCCAGCTATTAACGAGCCCTCTTCAGCGAAGATTACCGTGAAATGTGACAACCTGGACGATATAGAAAAAGCTCTCAGAATACTGAACGAAATCGCTTCAGAAAAAGGATTTATGATTATTGAACCGCTGGAGGAGCTGGCATGAAGGTTGCAATTCTTGGCCTTGGAGCTGTGGGTAGGGGTGTTTTGGAAGTGCTTGCAACGCAGAAAACAGGACTTGTTGTAACTGCGGTTGCCGATTCAAAAAGTGCAGTCATTGAAAGCGAGGGCATTGATATCAAAGCAATTCTGGCACAAAAAAAGGACTCGGGAATCTGTGGCGATCTGACCCTTTCAGCAGCAGATATCGTGACAACCGCAGATTATGACATTCTTGTTGAAGTAACACCAACTGATGTCGAGACCGGTGAACCGGCCCTGAGTTATATCAAAGAAGCACTGGCACGGGGAAAACATGTGGTCACTTCAAACAAAGGACCCATTGCCCTGCACTACCCGGAGCTTTCTCAGATTGCCAGTACAAAAGGAGTTGTCATCGGCTTTGAAGCAACGGTCTGTGGTGCCATCCCAATAATTCAGACGCTTCGGCATGGTCTTGCAGGCAACGATGTCCGCCGGGTCTTTGGCGTTTTAAATGGCACATGCAATTATATCCTCACCCGAATGGCCGATGAGAAACTGACCTATGCTCAGGCGCTACTTGAAGCCCGTGAGTTAGGGTACGCCGAGGCCGATCCAACGTATGACATCAAAGGCATTGATGCAGCGATTAAACTCGTGATTCTTGCAAACGCAGTCTGGAATCTAAATGTTTCCCTAAATGATGTAGACTGTGCCGGCATCGATCAGGTCACAACCGAAGCAATTGCCCTAGCCGAAGAAGAAGACTATACCATCAGATTGATTGCAGAACTGATTCCAGCAACCGGACAGATGCGGGTCGCCCCGCGCCTGCTCCCCAGGAATCATACCCTCATCGTTCAGCACACGCTCAACGCCGTTGCTGTAGAAACTGATCTGGCGGGTGACATAACCCTGATTGGTAAGGGGGCAGGGTCACTGGAAACAGCCAGCGCAATCCTCTCTGATCTGATTTTTATCCGCGATTTTTATGACCGGAGTACTTGAGCGCCGCCGCGATCTCTTGCGGATGATGAGGGATCTGACCCTCAGAAATGGGTTTTTTACAGTCACTGATCTCGCTGCTGCGGCAAACATACCCCGGAGCACTGCGCAGGACTGGATCAACCGACTGATCAGTGAACGCTGTATCGTCCTAAGGGAAGAACAGCGAGGCCGAAGTCCGGCTCGCTATATGACGACCAGCGCGATGGTCTCAAGTTCCTGTAAACGGATATTTACCACCGTTGACGGTAATGAAGTCCGTATTTTCCATGAGTGTTCCAGTAGTGGATGCGCATCATTTTG
>CAZBGM010000010.1:16588-20218 GCA_964491505.1 uncultured Methanomicrobiaceae archaeon
CCGGACTGGGGTGTGGCAGTCAGAGAAGGCTTTCTGATTCCTGAAACATTACGACAATTTTCTTCAAGAGTACGGAAAGAAATAGTCACAATGGATGAGACCATTGCCTGTGCAAAAGAATCGGGGATCCAACTTTTCGGGGGAAGGGGTCGGATTGGTGCGCTTGCAGGTCTTGGGTTTCTGGATGCCGATGCCTGTGCCATGCTAAATCCGGGAAACGTTTTGAGGATCCAGGATCAACAGGTACGTGAGAATTTATGAAAAAGATCCTGATCACCCTATGTCTCCTCATAATCTGTGTCGCTGCCCTTACCGTTGCAGGATGCACCGACAGTGATGTGCCGGCAATTTCAGAAGAAGATGCCTATGCAACAGCAAATGATACTGTCATCGTTGAATATACCGCCACCCTTGCAGATGGCACTGTTGTTTTTAACTACTCAGTTGGAAAAGAGCCCCTGACGTTCACCCTTGGTACGGGGACAGTTATTCCCGGATTTAATGATGCTGTCGTTGGTATGAAAATTGACGAGACGAAAATCGTAACGATTCCATTTGATCAGGCATATGGTGCCCATAACCCGGGTCTTGTCATGGAGATGCCAAACGGACAGTTGCCTGAGGGCATGGTTCAGGAAGTCGGCCAGACCGTATACATGGTTGATGGTAATGGCAATCCTACTCTTGCAGTAGTTTCAGAGATCCGTAATGACAGTGTGGTGCTGGATCTCAACCATCCGCTTGTCGGAGAAGATTTGACATTTACTATCACCCTGCTGGGAAAACAACTCCCACAGGCCTGAACTTTTTTAATTTTTATTTATGTCAGTCGCTGAGGAAGGAAACCGGGTCACCGTTCACTTTGAAAGCCGCCGTCCTGATGGAACTATTGGTGAGACCTCATACGATGATGAACCAGTAGTCACGGTGCTTGGTGCCGGAACCATCAACCCTGCATTTGACGCTGCCCTTCACGGCATGCGAATCGGTGAGAAGAAAACGATTACTCTGTCTGCGAAGCAGGCATACGGAGAATATAAAAAACGGTTAATTTTTAAGCTGAAACGAAAAAAACTGAATCTTGTAGACGAGCCGGAAGAGGATCAGATTGTGCGCATTACCCTACCAAATGGAAACCGAACCTTGGTGACGGTTCTGTCAGTAACAAAAACAACGATTGTAGTGGATGCAAATCATCCGCTTGCCGGAGAAGATCTGACGTATCAGCTTGAAGTGCTGGGAATCGAGAAAGACTCTTGATCACCACCATTTCTCTTTCCTGAAATATTCATTTCTTGCATGTTTTTTCATCTGCAAGCTCGCGTTCCAGTTTCCTGACCCGATCGCGCAGATAAATAGCCCGCTCAAAATCCAGTAGATCCGCTGCGGTCTGCATCCCGGCCTGTAATTCAATAATCAGATTCGGAATTTCTGACTTTGGCAGATGCTTCACATCAGTAATATCCACTTCTTTTTCCCGGATAGGTTTAATAATCGTCTGCGGGATAATCCCGTGCTCTTTGTTATAGGCCATCTGCATACTACGGCGGCGTCTGGTCTCACCGACTGCTGACTGTATCGAGCCGGTCATTTTATCAGCGTACATCACCACTTTCGAGTGTTCATTTCTCGCTGCCCGGCCGATGATCTGAATGAGACTCTTCGCATCACGCAGAAATCCTTCCTTGTCAGCATCAAGAATGCCGATAAACCCAACCTCAGGGATATCAAGCCCTTCCCGGAGCAGGTTAATGCCAACCAGAACATCAAACACACCCAGGCGAAGTTCACGAATGATCTCGGTGCGTTCGATGGTTTTGATATCCGAATGAAGATACCGGGTCTGAAGGCCCTCGGCCGCAAGATACTCAGTTAATTCTTCGGCGAGGCGTTTGGTGAGTGTTGTTACCAGCACCCGGTCGCCGTTTTCAATAGTAGCCCGGCACTCAGAAATCAGATCCGGAACCTGCCCGGTAATAGGCCGGATCTCAACCTCCGGGTCAATCAGGCCCGTCGGCCGGATGATCTGCTCCACAATCTGTGCCGAATGATCCCGTTCATACACACCTGGTGTTGCTGAGACAAAGACCGCCTGCTGCATATATTCCTCAAATTCCTGAAATTTCAGGGGCCGGTTATCAAGGGCGGACGGGAGTCTGAACCCGAAGTCCACCAGAGTCTTCTTCCGGGAATAATCACCGTTGAACATTCCCCGGACCTGAGGCAGCGACTGGTGACTTTCATCGATGACCATCAGGAAATCTTCAGGGAAATAATCGAGCAGGCAGTAGGGTTTCTCTCCGGGTTTGCGGTGATCGAAGAAACAGGAATAGTTCTCGATGCCTTTACAGTATCCTGTCTCTTCCATCATCTCTATGTCATAGAGGGTGCGCTGTTTGAGCCGGTGTGCCTCGACAAGTCCGAGAGAGGGCAACTGGCGCTCAAGCTCTTCCTTTATAGCAACAATCGCCCCCTGCTTCTCCTCCTCAGGAATGACAAAATGGCGGGCCGGAAAGACATAGTAGTGAGCCATTGTCTCTATGACAGCGCCACTGACCTTTTCCACCTCACTGATGCGTTCGATTTCATCCCCGAATAGTTCAATCCGGATAATATTCTGATAATGACCCGGAACAATGTCGATGACATCGCCCCGCACCCGGAATTTGCCGGGTGAAATATCCATATCATTTCTTTCATACTGGATATTGACAAGAACTTCCAGAAGATCACGGCGGTCAGTGTGTGCACCGGTTTTCAGCTCAAAGCCAAGTTTTTCATAATGCTCCGGATTTCCCAGACCATAGATTGCTGAGACCGAGGCGACGATGATAACATCACGCCGGGAGAGCACCGATGCCGTTGCCGAGAGACGCATCCGTTCAATTTTAGGATTTATTGAGGCATCTTTCTCGATGTACTGGTCTTTCTGCGGAAGGTAGGACTCCGGCTGATAATAATCATAGTATGAGACAAAATATTCCACCCGGTTTTCCGGGAAGAACTCCTTAAATTCATGATAGAGCTGGGCAGCAAGCGTTTTGTTATGCGCCAGCACGAGTGTCGGGCGCTGCACGTTGTTGATGAGATGAGCAACCGTGAAGGTCTTACCAGACCCCGTAACACCCAGCAGAGTCTGATAGCGATCGCCCTTCTTTATTCCGTCTGTGAGTTGTACAATCGCTTCAGGCTGAGAACCTTTTGGTTCAAAATCAGAGACAAGCCTGAACTGACGTTCCTCTCTCATCCTGTCACCTCTTTCCTGCGCAGCAGACGGTTGTACTGAATGGCAAACCGGTGCGCCTCGTCGCGGATCTCCTGCACAAAGAGTGATGCTTTTTCGTTCTTTTTTATGGGCAGCGGATGCTCAAAACCCGGAACATAGATCTCCTCCTCCCGCTTGGCAATAGAGATCACCGGCAACCGTACGCCAACCTCCTGAAGTGCCCGTGTTGCGGCAGATAGTTGCCCTTTTCCGCCGTCAATGATAATGAGATCCGGGTAGTCTCCTCCTTCATCACGCAGTCTGGTGTAGCGCCGGGTTACCACCTCAGCGATTGCCGCGAAGTCATCGATCTGATCCACCGTTTTAATTTTAAACCGCCGGTACTTACGTTTATCCGGGCGCCC
>CAZBGM010000010.1:20318-24086 GCA_964491505.1 uncultured Methanomicrobiaceae archaeon
TGGGCAACCGGGAAGAGCATCAGATAACAGATACCGTTTCGCACCTCAAAAGAGACGACATCTTCGTTTCTGCGTTTATTCCGATCAACGATCTGCCGGTTTTTCAGATGCGAGATCGCCGTGATCTGATCACGCAGCAGAAGAGCTTTCTCAAATGCAAGTTCATCTGAGCAGACCTTCATCTCTTTCTCAAGCGAAGCAATCATCTCATCACTTTTCCCGCTCATCACCGCGGCAGCACGCCGGACCTGTTCCCCATACTCCTCTTCACTCACATTTCCGGTGCAGGGAGCAAGACAGGTTCCGATATGATAGCGCAGACAGGGGCGTTTGGGAAGACGCCGACAGGACCGGAGCATAAACGTCTTTTTCACAACGGCAAACACATGATCCCGCTCATGTCCTGAAACAAAAGGGCCAAAATACTGCCCTTTCGGCCCGCGTTTCCGGGCGATAGTAATACGGGGGTAGGGATCGCCCGTCAGATGAATGAACGCATAGGACTTCGAGTCACGCAGGTCGATATTGTATTTTGGTGTGTACTTCTTGATGAGCGTGTTCTCAAGAAGCAGTGCTTCGGTCTCGCTTGGTGTAACAATAAAATCCAGATCACAGGCAGCGTCAATAAGGGCCCGGGTCTTGGGATCATGGATGGTTTTGGAGAAATAACTCGAGACCCGCTTCTTCAGGTTCCGGGCTTTGCCAACATAGATGATTCTGCCACTGGCGTCCTTATACAGGTAACACCCGGGTTCATCCGGAAGCAGGGTTGTATCGATCATAGCTGGTAAGGTGATATACTGAATACTGAAATCAGCGGAACTGTATACATTTTTTTTCAAGCAGCGGACGCAGGTAGATACCGGTGTAACTTTCCGGTGTTTCTGCCACCTCTTCAGGCGTCCCGGTTGCAATAATCTCTCCACCGGCATCTCCACCTTCCGGCCCCAGATCAATGATGTAATCAGCCGATTTGATCACATCAAGATTGTGTTCGATGACCACGACGGAATTTCCTTTAGCCACAAGGTCATCGAGAACCCCGATAAGTTTTCCGACATCATGGAAATGAAGACCGGTTGTCGGTTCGTCCAGCAGGTAGATGGTCTTTCCTGTGGCTTTTTTTGAGAGTTCACGGGTCAGTTTGATCCGCTGCGCCTCGCCACCTGAAAGCGTCGTGGAACTCTGCCCGAGTTTGATATATTCAAGTCCCACACGGCAGAGTGTTTCGAGTTTGCGCCGGATGGAGGGGTGGTTTTTGAAAAGCTCACAGGCTTCCTCGACTGACATGTCCAGCACATCTGCAATCGACTTCCCCTTATATTTAACTTCCAGCGTCTCGGCGTTGTACCGCTTCCCTTTGCATTCCTCACATTCGACATACACATCCGGCAGGAAGTTCATCTCAATCTTAATCAGCCCGTCACCATGACATGCCTCACAGCGTCCGCCTTTGACGTTAAAAGAGAACCTTCCGGGCTTGTAACCCCTGAGTTTTGCCTCTTTAGTCTCTGCAAAGACCTTACGGACCTCATCAAAGACCTTCGTATAGGTTGCCGGATTCGAGCGCGGTGTGCGCCCGATGGGACTCTGATCGATCACAATAACCTTGTCCACCGGAGCGTCGAAGGAGAGAGATTCATACCGGCCCGGCATCTCTCCTGAACCGCCGAGTTCTTTTCTGAGGGCACGGTAGAGCGTATCATAGATCAGGGTCGATTTTCCGCTGCCTGATACGCCGGTCACAACCGTAAAAACACCCAGAGGAATTGCAGCGTCTATTCCTTTCAGGTTATTGGCCCGGCATCCTTTCATCCTCAGAAATTCACCGGCAGGGCGGCGCTCTTCCGGAACCGGAATCATACACTCCCCGGAAAGATACCGTCCGGTCAGGGACGCAGGAGTGTTTGCTATCGTCTCCGGCGTGCCTTCTGCGACCACTGCTCCGCCGTGCATTCCGGCACCCGGACCCATATCAACAACCCAGTCTGCCATCCGGATTGTATCTTCGTCATGTTCCACAACAATCAGCGTATTACCGATATCCCGGAGACGCTGCAGGGTCTCAATCAGTTTGTGATTGTCCCGCTGGTGAAGACCAATAGAGGGTTCGTCCAGCACATAAAGAACACCCATCAGATTTGAGCCGATCTGGGTCGCCAGACGGATACGCTGTGCTTCACCGCCCGAGAGAGTCCCGGAACTTCTGGAAAGAGTGAGATATCCCAGACCCACCTTTTCAAGAAACGAGAGTCGTGAGATGATCTCTTTTAAGACCTGCCGGGCGATCTCCATCTCTTTTGTTCCCAGATGCAGATTTTCAATAAATGCAAGACATCCGCTGATGGAAAGATCCGTCACATCAATAATTGAGTGCTCACCAATCCTGACTGCCAGTACTTTCTTTTTGAGGCGCTTACCTCCACAGGCCGGACAGGTTCGCGTCCGCATAAACTTCTCGAGTTCTTTTAGCCGGTACTCGGATTTCGTCTGGCCATACAGCCGTTCAGCCTGCGGGAGAAGTCCTTCCCAGTTCCCCTTACGTGACCACATGCCATCGCCTTCACGCATCTTCAGGGTGAACTGAATCTTATCAGGCGTTCCATACATAAGAGCATGATACTGAGTCTCAGTCAGATCCTCAATCGGCGTAAAGATATCAAATCCATAATAACCTGCCACTGCGGCAAGATATTGAATGCGATACCCATCCATAAAATTCCGGTACGTCGCGACCGCACCATCAGCAATGGATTTGGTCTTATCAGGAATGATGAGATCCTGATCAAATTCCATCTTAAACCCAAGGCCCTTGCATTCCTCACAGGCACCAAAAGGACTGTTGAATGAAAACATCCGGGGCTGAAGTTCTTCAAAGGAGATGCCACAGACCGGGCAGGCAAGGTTTGATGAATAGAGTTTCTCTTTGTCTCCTTTACCCTCTTCGCCATTTTCACCTACAGCAATCAGAAGACCGCCGGATTTTTCCACTGCCCGCTCACAGGCTTCCACCAGACGGGAGCGATCTTCTGTTGTCAGACGGTCAATGACCAGTTCGATATCGTGTTTCACGTACCTTTCAAGGGCAAGGTTACTGTCGGTCCGGATGACCTCTCCATCCACCCGCACCCGGGTATAGCCTTCGGCATGAAGATCATCCAGCAACTGCTGATAGGTGCCCTTCTTCTGGCGGATCAGGGGTGCCAGAATCGTAACCTGTCCCGGAAAATCGTGTGAAATATCGTCTGCAATCCGTTCCGGTGAACTTGAGACGATGGGAATATTGTGATCCGGACAGTAGGGTGTGCCGACCCGGGCAAAGAGAAGACGCAGATAATCATAGATCTCGGTCACTGTCCCGACTGTGCTGCGGGGATTTTTTGAGGTGGTCTTCTGTTCGATGGAGATTGCCGGGGAAAGTCCGTCAATAGAGTCAACATCCGGCTTATTCATGAGCCCAAGAAACTGCCGGGCATACGCTGAGAGTGATTCCACATAACGCCGCTGTCCTTCGGCGTAGATGGTATCAAAGGCGAGGGTAGACTTACCACTTCCTGAGACACCAGTGATCACAATAAGCTGGTCACGCGGGAGTGTGATTGAAATATCCTGGAGATTGTGTTCCCGTGCGCCCCGTACAATTATTTCATCCATATGTATTGTTACAATTATATGATATTCCTGCTAAAAGGTCTGTGTATAGTGACAGCAACAGACCCCGACAACCGGAAATCTGCCAGAACAACCTGCCCGCAGGGACTTCTGCCG
>CAZBGM010000011.1:0-5543 GCA_964491505.1 uncultured Methanomicrobiaceae archaeon
AGAAAGAAAAGAAGGGCGGAAAAAATTAAAGAATATCCAGCACGTTTCTGCCTGAATTCGTTAATACGTGGTCCGGAATTCGTGACCTCATCGCCATTGAGGTACACGCCACCCTTGTCCGGAATATTTAGTTGGTTGATACACTGCAGAAGGGTGCTCTTGCCGGTACCTGATTCTGATGCCTTTTCAGAAAAAGAGCAAAGCGATGATGGGAATCGTGATGATACTGAAGATGGTGGATATGAAAACGCCCTGAGAGGCAAAGGAGGACGCAACCTCATACTCTTCAGCAAAGAGCACAACGCTGGTGGCACAGGGCATCCCGGCCAGAAGCACCGGAATCGCAAGTAAGAGCGGGTCGGTGATGAAGGGCGAGAGGCACAGGTAGAGAGCTGTCGGGATCAGAAGCAACCGGCAGAACGAGATGACATAGACCCGCCAGTCGGTAAAGAGTTCGGTGACCGGCATGGTCGCGAGTACGGCTCCGATCACGATCATCGAGAGTGGGGTGGTAATCCCACCCAGTAGATCGATGGCATCTATGAAGGGCGACGGGATGGAAAGGCCGGTAAAGAAGAGTAGGAGGCCAATGACTGACGCCAGAATTCCCGGATTTAGAAAGATCTTCGGGTCGATGTTATGTCCCAGATCCGGACGCAGCATGAGAATACCTATCGAGAAAGCCAGGAAATTAAAGGGAATCATAAACAGTGAAGAGTAGAAGACCGCTCCCTCTCCAAAAAAGGCGATACTTATCGGAATGCCGGTGAATCCAAGGTTTGAAAAGACCAGCAGAAAGCGCATCACCCCTTTCTCGATGACCGAACCCGGCAGTAGTAGCGGGATACAAAAGGCGAAAGCAAAGCTGATGACATAGAAGACTGCCTGGGCTTCGAAGATGGTGATGATCTGGCCAATGAGTTCATCAGAAACAGGAATCTGCATGGCACTGATGATAAGAGCCGGGAGAGAGACATTCAGGAGAAAGCTGGAGAGACCATGGGTGCTACTGCGGTCCAGAAAACCTACCCGGTACGCGAGGTAACCTATCAGCATAATGATGAAGAGGATGGCGATACTCTCCATGACAAACAAGAAATTCAGGGTTCTCTCTCCTTAATCAACATCGGGATGCCCGGTGGTTGCTAAAGTAAGGTTTGTCCTGGCAGACATTATCCCTTTGGAGCATACTCCTCTCATTGCCGGTGTACTGGACATTTTATGTCTAAGATTCCTACATGGTACACGAACACAATCGTAGGTGCAGGAAACATGCAGACCATAACCCTTGACGCAGCAACGCCCTTTTCAGCGGATGCTACCTTATCCTGCGGGCAGTGTTTTCGGTGGAAGAAGACGGATGGATGGTGGTATGGCGTGGCAGGAGGAACGGCTATCCGTCTCAGACAGGAAGGACCGGTGCTCTGGTATGAAGGGTGTACTGAACGTTTTCTTCGCCACTATCTTGCGCTTGATTTTTCTCTACCTGAGATGTATGCGAATATCAACGCTGACGATATTATCGACCGTGCCATTTTAAACTACACAGGACTGCGAATTCTGCGTCAGGATTCTTGGGAGTGTCTGGTCTCTTTCCTCTGCTCCCAAAATACTCAGATCCCAAATATTACCCGGATGGTTGAGAATATTGCAGCGCTTGCAGGCAGCATAAAAACTGAAGATGCCGCCGCTTGCACCGCTTCGTTTCCATCACCAGAGCAACTCGCTGCCTGTTCCTGTGACGAGATAAGAGTCTGTCGGACCGGGTATCGGGCTGGCTATCTTCAGCAGGCGGCGAACTACTGTGCTGAGAATCCCGACTGGGCCGTGGATATCCGTGCTCTTCCCTATTGGGAGGCTAGGGCTAAACTGCTGAAGTTTCATGGAGTTGGTCGAAAAGTTGCCGACTGTGTGCTGCTCTTTGGGTTTGAGAAGTACGAGGCATTTCCTGTTGATGTCTGGATGAAGGAAATCATGCAGCGCTGCTATGGCACCTGTTCTACCGGAAAATCACTGACTCCGGCAGCGTATGATGTGATTGGCGACTGGGCACGGAGTTATTTTGGTTTGTATGCCGGATACGCCCAGGAATATCTGTTTGCTTCCCGAAACGAAATCTGCAAAAAAGAATAGTCGGGAGTCTGGTTACAGACTGCCGATAGAGATTATTTCTATTTTTTAACAAGAAAATAATACTGTGAATCGGTATTTACGTCCCGATATCCCAGCTGTTCATATAGTGTTCCTGTTCATCGGTGAGTACATCAATGTCAATACCCAGTGATGCGAGCTTGAGGTTGGCAACCTGCACATCAATGGCGTTCGGGACATCATAGACACCACCCTTCAGTGACGGTCCTTCGTTTAAGATATACTCTGAGCAGAGAGCCTGGAGAGCAAAGGAGAGGTCCATGACCTCAATCGGGTGGCCCATGCCTTTTGTGGTTGCGAGATTGACGAGGCGTCCCTCGGCAAGGACATTGATCCGCTTGCCGCCGATGATAAACGTCTCGATGCTGTCGCGTAATTCGAAACCTTCTTTGTTGGCGTTGAGCCACTCAAGGTCGATCTCCACATTGAAGTGCCCGGCGTTGGAGAGAATGGCACCATCTTTCATGACCTTAAAGTGCCGCTCCGTGATGATGGAGGTGTTGCCGGTCGTGGTTACAAAAATATCCCCGACGGCCGCTGCCTGTTCCATTGTCATGACATGGTAGCCGTCCATGTGTGCCTCAAGCGCCCGGCGTGAGTCGATCTCTGTCACAATGACCTTCGCGCCAAGACCGTGCGCCATCTTTGCAAGTCCCCGTCCGCAGTATCCGTATCCGGCAACCACGAACCATTTCCCGCCGATGAGGGAGTTGGTCGTGATCATGACCGAGGAGAGCGCACTCTCTCCGGTGCCGTGGACGTTGTCGAACTGGCGTTTCATTGGGGTATCGTTGACCGCGAGAACAGGGAACTCAAGTTTTCCTTCTGCTGCCATCGACCGCAGGCGGTGGATACCGGTGGTTGTCTCCTCACAACCGCCGATGATATTGTCCAGCAGTTCGCGGCGTTCGGTGTGCAGGCGGTGGATCAGGTCCATCCCGTCGTCGATGGTAACGGTTGGATTAGCGTCAAGCACCCGGTCGATGTCACCATAATATTCTTCGACACTGCAGGCCCGTTTTGCATAGCAGTGCACCCCGGCGACCCGGTCAAGAGCCTGGGCGACATCGTCCTGGGTCGAAAGGGGGTTACAGCCGGTGATATATACTTCTGCCCCGGCAGCGGCCAGCGTTTCCACCAGCACCGCGGTCTTTGCCTCGACATGCAGTGCCATACCGATGGTTGTTCCTTTCAGCGGCTTATCAGCTTCGAATCGTGTGCGTATTGCGTTTAAGGCCGGCATGTACTGGCGGGCCCATTCCATCTTTAATTTTCCTGAGTCCATAATTCACCAACAGATCAAGTCTATCTTGTGCTTATCAGGTATGCCCTGAAGATACTCATATATTGCGGGTTGGTTCGGCATCTGCCTGGTGAGTCTGGCTGTGACTGCCTGACGAAAGCACTGATTAGGGATACGGCATAATATTACACCAGAGATGGTGCTCACAAAACGGATCATTCCCTGCCTTGATATCAAGGACGGACGGGTGGTCAAGGGAACAAATTTTGTAGGATTGCGTGACGCCGGGGACCCGGTGGAACTTGCAAAGCGCTACAATGAACAGGGAGCGGATGAGGTTGTCTTTCTGGATATCACGGCCTCAAAGGAGGAACGGCAGGCCTTGGTGGATGTGATTCAGCGGGCTGCAGACCAGCTATTTCTGCCCCTGACTGTCGGTGGCGGGATCAAAAGTATTGACGATATGCAGGTGCTGCTTCGGGCCGGGGCTGATAAGGTGAGCATCAACACGAGTGCGGTCAAAGACCCGGATCTCATCAACCGGGGCTCAACGACTTTTGGTGCCCAGTGCATCGTTGTAGCAATAGATGTACGGCGAAACAATACAATGGAAGAGGGTAAAATCCCGATTCTGCTTGACGACGGCAGCACCTGCTGGTACGAGGTCGTGATCTACGGTGGCAGGACACCGACCGGGATTGATGCGGTCTGGTGGGCAAAAGAGGCGGAACGACGCGGTGCCGGGGAGATCCTTCTTACCAGCATGGAGACTGACGGCGTCAAAGACGGGTTTGATCTCCCGGTGACCCGGACCATCTCAGACGCGGTGGGCATTCCGGTGATCGCCAGCGGTGGCGTCGGGACGCTGGAGCATTTCTACGACGGCTTTACAAAAGGAAAAGCAGATGCCTGCCTTGCCGCCTCGGTCTTCCATTTCGGTGAGATGACCGTGCAGGATGTCAAAGAGTATCTTGCCGGGCGGGACGTTGCGGTCCGGCCCACTTAAAAGATCTATAACAACAGAAATTCAAAAAATATTTTGCTTTTTTCAGGCACTTTCAATCAAGCGCCCTTAAATCCAGTTCAAATCCGGCAGTTGGCTGATCCAGTTCAAACGCAGTGATAACCGCCGGGTGCAGTTCTCCGAACACGCCGCGTTTGACACCATCAACAATAATATCGCCCCGCCGCCCTTCGATAAACGCCGGGTCGTCTGATTCTTCAAGGCTATAGATAAGGCCCAGATTTCTGCAGAGCACATCGGCTGCCGCAAATATCTCTGAGAAGTCCGCTTCCGTATGAATCGAGACCGCTGCCATCTTCTGAATCGTTTCTGTCCCGTCAATGGCGTCACCGACATGGAAGATCTTCTGGGGCAGTTCGCGGTGATGGTTGTGCTGGAGAATCTCCATTAAGAGTGGCAGGAGGTCGGTCCGTATGAGTGTCTGCTCCTCACTTATCGGGTGAAGGACCGGAAGAACGGCATCATCATAGGGTCGCTGCATCTGATCAAAGAGAACCCGTCTGCTGGTGAGCGTAAACGGCATCATTTCCAGATACCCAAGGCCGGTCATAATCTGCCGGACAGCGCCCATCAGCGTCTGTTTGGGATGTTCCCGGCCGACCGTGAAGGTCGCGGGCAACTGTGGCTCAAAATTTTCGAACCCGTACGCGATAGCGACATCCTCAAAGACGTCCCAGTCGTGCATCACATCAGCCCGGTAACAGGGCACCTGAACCTCGACCTCTCCCTTACGGGGATGAGGAATTGCCCCAAACCGCATCGCTTCAAGATGGGCGGCTATCTCTCCCGCGCTGAGTTCAAGACCGAGCAGGCGGTTGCACTCATCGACGTTGATTGTCCGCTTTTCGGGTTTCAGGTTCGGCCAGACCTTCCCGTTTATCTCCACACTTTCAATAGTGCCACCTGCCTCAACAAGAGAGGCACAGATGATCTTAACGGCAGTCGTCACAGCTTTCAGGTCGGTGCCGGTGCAGTCCAGAAGAATATCAGTGGTTTGTTCTGTGACCCGGGTAAGTTCACCGTTGATGATTGGTGGGAACGAGAGAACACTGCCGTTCGCATCGGTAATGAGCGGATAGAGGTCAAAGTCCCTGACCAGATGAGCATAATCCACGCCCTTGGGGT
>CAZBGM010000011.1:5643-12742 GCA_964491505.1 uncultured Methanomicrobiaceae archaeon
AGCGGATAGAGGTCAAAGTCCCTGACCAGATGAGCATAATCCACGCCCTTGGGGTGCTTCGTAAGCATTTCCTCCATCGTCATCTCCTCCTCGAAGTCGAGCGGCACAAAGGAGAATTTCGGGTCGGCGCCGAAGTACCGGAATGGCGGGGTCACGGTCGAAAGGTCATGAACACCAATCGCGACCTTGCCACGTCCCCGGCCAACCGCCCAGTGGAGTGCCTCCTGCAGCCCCATCAGGGATTCGATAGCCTCACCTGAAAACGTCAGTCCTCTGATAACAGCAGACCCGATATAGGGACGAATCGGTGCGATGTTTTCATCGACGGTGATTGTAATCCCCGATGGTTTCGTCTCATAGATCACCGGGCCGGTCTCAATCCCCAGGAATCCTTTCATCGCCCGGGCCACTCCTTCGGTCGAGAAGAGATCCGGCCGGTCGGGGAAGAACTCGACATCCGTATGGTCATCTTTAAACCGCTCGATATCCGCCCCAATCATCGGCAGACGGTCGATAATCGTATCACGGTCGGTGCCGGTGAGTTCTTCAAGATACTGATACGGAAGCGTAATGATTGGCATGGCTTAGCACCTCCCGCCGGTATAAACCGGTGTTTCCCGTATCCATTCGATGTCACTTCGGTAGAGCTGGCGCAGGTCTTTAAGGCCCATCCTAAGCATCGCAACCCGTGAAACACCCAGACCCCAGGCAAGGACCGGACGGTCGATGCCCCACGGTTCGGTGACCTCTTCCCTGAAGATACCGGCACCGCCGAGCTCGACCCAGCCCAGACCATCCACATAGACCTCAGGTTCGACCGAGGGTTCGGTGTATGGGAAATAAGCGGGCCTGAACCTCACGTTTTCAAAGCCCATCCTGTTGTAGAAGGCCTTGAGAAGTCCCAGTAGATCCTTAAAGCTCACATCATCATCCATGATGATACCCTCAAGCTGCTCAAACTCCGGCGTGTGGGTCGGGTCGATCGCTTCCCGGCGATAGACTCTGCCGATACAAAATGCCTTGGCCGGTGGTTCGGGGTGTTCCTTGAGATACTGAATTGAAAGCCCGGTGGTGTGCGTCCGAAGCACTGTCGTTTTCGCGATATCCTCACGCCAGGTGCCGCCCCATCCGTCCGACGAGGTGGACCCGCCAGTCTCATGCACTTCTTTTACTGCCTTATATTCGTCCGGGAGCTCACTTTCAAGATCCACAAAGAAGGTGTCCTGCATCTCGCGTGCAGGGTGATCCTGGGGCTGGAAGAGGGCATCGAAGTTCCAGAACGAGCTCTGAATGATGTCCCCGTACATCTCCGTAAAGCCCATCTCAAGAAGAATCTGGCGCATCTCATTGATGAGTGCCTGATATGGGTGGTTTTTCCCGGTGTAGATGGTCTTCGGGTGTTTCTTCACCGAATATTTTCTGAATTTATAATTGTCCCAGTTCCCTTCCCGAATCAGGGCGGAATCAAGCCGGCTCACTTCTTCTCTGAGGTCCAGTCCACCCGCAACAAGTTCAATCCCCTGTGGAGTGATGAAGATGAGGGTTGTGGTTTTTTCCTCTTCCTCGACCAGTTTGCGTTTGAGAAGCTCCTGTATACCTGCAACGCTCGCGTTTTCCAGATTTTTAAGACCCAATTCATCCTCACCAAGGGGAGCATCGCCGGTTTTTACGACAACCCCTTTCTCAATCGTTATCCATCCCTTGCGTTTGAGCCAGCCAATCCCGATCCGTGCCTGTGGATTCTGCTGGAGGTCTTTCATGGAAATTTCTGACGCAAAGAAATTGAGGAGGTTTCGCTCCGGAAGGCCATTCTCAGCATACTCTTTGCCCTCCTCCGTCAGGTGATAGAAAGTCTTTGTCTGGCGCTCGATCCCGGCAAGTTCCTTGTCCGAGAGCAGATGGGCATACTGAATAACCGAATCCTCGGTCGTATTCATAATGGTGCCGAGGTACCTCGCGTTTGGTTCCCGCAGTGGTCCGAAGGTTTCGGATTTGGCCTCGTTGATGAGTTCAAAGGCCCGCTGTATCGGCTTGAACGCGATATTCTTGGTCTCCCCAAGCACTTTCAGGGCGTCTCTGAACGGATGAATTACGAGGTCCGGTTCAGCAGTCAGGGCATTATCCTGTCGAAATCCCTCCGTAGCAGCAACCCGTGCCCCCTCAATATCACGAAGTTCTTTGAGTACCGCAAGAAGTCTCTTCTCATTGAGTGTCAGTTCATCCATCATTTATCGTTCCTCCACCAGATGCTCCACCGCATCGCGTTTTTCCTTAAAGTCTTCCAGAAACTCTTTTACCCGCTCAAGAGTCGCTTTCTTACAGGTACCACACATCAGTTCTCCGGCCTGACAGGCTCGGCGCATCTCGATAAGTTCGGCATCGTCCTCCTGCATATGGAAGAGGTTGAGCAGATAGACCGAGCATTTGTCCGGCTCGCCACCGAGTTTCTTCTGTTCTTCGAGTGTGACCCGTCCGCCGGTCAGGGTACCCATGACCTTTTTCTTCACTGATTTTGGCTCTTCATCGAAGGTGAACAGGCTCTCGGGGACACTTGAGGACATCTTCCCGCCCTGAAGACCCTGCAGGAAGGTGTGATAGGTGGAAGACGGCGTAATAAAGCCAAACCCGCCGTGGGCGAGTTCAATGGCACGGACCGTTTCCTGTACACCGGCACAGGGCACGCCTTTGATGTCGATGTGCCCTTCGTAGCGTTTTGCACCCGGAAACGCTTTTGCCACGGCATCCATCGCAGCGACTGGTGCCTGCTTTGAACGCACACTCATGTAGCCGTCACGTTCTTCCACTGTGAACATACGCAGTTTGTGGGCGACGTCGCGGGTGAGACGGATATGGGGGTCCTGATCGATTCCAACCGGCACAATGGTCGGTGCGGGTCCGGCGTCCACCTGTGGGTAGAGAATATCGGCCACTTGGGTTGCGACGCTCATCGCATGGGCGATATCGGTCTCTGATGAGAATCCGTAGATAGCCTGCATATCTGAGAAGTTTATCTTCGTTGCCGCCTCAAACGCAAGGTCTTTGACGGTTGTATTGGTGCTCTGGTAATAGGTCGTTCCCTCAAATCCCAGGGCATAGAGGCAGGTCAGGTATTCTTTACCAAATCGTTTGCACTGGTCCCAGGAGATTCCCCGGACAGCGTGCGCCTCACGGTCGGCGACGGCGACATATCCGTTGCCGCCTGCCCGGACGTGCCAGACGACCTCTTTCATCACCATCAGGTGCCCGAGGTGCGGGTGACCTGAGGGCATAAATCCGGTCAGCACATGAAACGGACTCTGTGTCGTGATGGCGTTCGCTATTTTCCCGTAATCGCGCTGGCCGATAACAATACCTCTCCGGAAAAAGGCGGGAGGATTCTCTATTTTTTCAGCCAGACTGCCTATGGGTTCGATACCAAACTCGGAAAAAAGTTTATCGGTATCTATTGACTGGTCACTGGACCAGGGATTGAGTTGAGGTTCCATTGAAAATGATCTCACATTTTGATTCTTGAGAATTCGATGTACTCAATAGTATTCGTATGTACACAGGCAAAAAACATCTTCTTTCGGACGCTGTGGGCCAGACGCACCGAGCGTGATATCACACTCATCGGTTTTGACGATGACTCCTGCAGGGCATGCACCAGCATCTCAGAATGTTTCTTCGTGCCCCGGTAGACCCGGAAATGGTGGCCGAATTTGTATGCGGTCCGTGGTACCATGCCCCGTTCACGCAGGTCGGCATAGACCCGTTCTTTCTCGGCGAGTTCTTTGTCCTCTGCCTGCATGAGCTCGTCCGGATCGGTCTGCTCCGCTGTGTCTGTCTCTGTGTTCAGTTCTGGGGAGTCAATGATGGTAAGAACGCCTGTTTTGAGGAGATATAGCGCCTCCACGGCAGAGAGCATCCGGTGCTCAGTATTGAGTGGTGTTCCAATCCACGCCTCGTCAAACGCGGTATTTGGCTCTCCGGTGGTAACAACAGCGGTGCCGATCCAACTGCCACGGACTGGGGGCAGGGTAAGCAGGTTTTCGGTCTCACGTGGATCCTGCAGTTTTACTTCATAGTAGGTGATCTCGCCCTCGTCATCGACCGCGGCAAGCAGGAAGCTTTTGCGCATGTTTTTCGCCGCTGTGACTTCTGCTGCAATTTTTTTAAATGAGATCTGCTCACGTTCTGAGATGACCCGCATTAGATAGAGCGACTGACCCGTGCCGGGTCGCTCGCCCCGCCGAAAGACCCGGAAGTCCTGTGGTCCGGTGGTGAGCACGTAGCCCCGTTCCCGGATGTCCCGGTATACGAGAAACCGGCGCAAAAATCCCGATTTCTCAGAAAAGGCTGCAAGCGCAGAGCTGAAGGTATACCCTTTCAGGGTGATCTTATCTCTTCCGGCAAGATAGAGTGCCTCTTCGGGTGAGAGAAGCAGGCTCTTATTCTGGATTCTTCCGTACCCGCTTTGCTCATGCAATGGGAGTGCTTCGCTTCCGAGACGGATGGTATTGTTGCTGACGACCGCTTCCACGTACCTCACAATTATTGAGATGAATCGTCTTAATGGCACGGTTGCCTGACCACAGCCATTAACTATCTGTGCCACCGATAGATCTGAAAAATGATTGGTGACCGCATAAAACCCTGGAGAGAACCAAGGGTTTGCGACACTGGTCAGAAGAGTGATAAAATACCATGAATAAGAATCAGCTACGTTTTCCGGCGATGATTGTCGCCGTTGGATTCCTCTGTCTGTGTGCCTGTGCTGGGAGTGTCAGTGCCGGGGGGGTCGTAGAGGAAGAGTGGAACAATACCTATTATGCAGGTCTCTATACGGACCTCTTTGCCATGGCACCGGCCGGTGACGGAGGGTATCTGTTCGGTGGTCTGGGTTATGATCCTGCCTCCGGTGGCAATAACGCCGCTTTCTTCAGAACCGACGACGCTGGAACAGTTGTCTGGAACACCGCCTTTGAAGGATTCAAGGTCTCATCCATCGCAGCGGTGGGCGACGGTACGTTTGTGCTGACTACGACGACTGAGAATCAGCGCTTTGGTGAGACCGGAGAGCTCATCAGTGCGGAAGGCAGTTCCCATCTGATCAAGACCGATGGAGAGGGCACAGCGCTCTGGGACACGTCAGTCGCGAACCTGATCGTCAGGAAAGTGCTGGTGAATGATGGTGGCGATCTAATGATCTGCGGATGGCGCTGGTATGATGATCTCACCACCTCAGCGGTTCTGGTCAAATACAGCGGCGATGGTGACCTCGTCTGGGAGCGGGTTCTCTGTTCCGGTGCGGCGTATGATGTCGCACAGGCGGGAACCGGGTATTTCGTGGCCGGTGTGGACTCACTGGAAAATATCGAAACCGCGTGGCTTCTGAAGACAACAGCTGACGGAAAACAAACCTCGAAAAAGACCTATGAGAATCTTGCTTTCTATGCAATGATTCCTGATGGTGAGGAGTATCTCTTAACCGGTAGTGCCCTCGTGCCCTTTACTGAGAATCAGATGGAGACCCGTGCTGTTGCGGTGAAGACCGACAGCGCCGGGATGAAACTCTGGCAGCAGACCCTCCAGGGCGCTGCCGGCTATGATGCTCTGGCTCTTGCTTCTGACGAATATGTTATCGCCGGGAAGTGGGGCGACGCGGCGATGACGCTTCTTCTTGACGAAAACGGGAATGAGCTTGATTCGGCTATCTACCAGGCAATCGTGGACAACAGCTCTGTTGCAAGTATCTTCCATGTCGTCGCACCCGCTGCGGACGGTGGGTTTGCCACGGCCGGATGGACCGGCATGGGCGGCGAGACTGCAGAAGGATGGCTTGTGAAGTATGCACCACCATCCGGAGTAGTGGTGCCGGAAACCACAACCCCGACGTCAGCGGTGACGACCATAGCAACCCCACAGGGCACCCTGCCAGTTCCGTCATCAACTGAGGCGCCGGGCTTTGGCGTTATCTCAGTTCTTGCAGCGCTTGGCAGTGCCGGAATCCTGTTACGAAGAAGAGCATAAAATCAAAGAATCAACATTTCACTTTTTTTAAGGTTAAGAAGGCCCTGTTTCCAGCTCCCGCACCGCCTGAATATTTTCAGCATCGCCCCGGATTTCATCCACTGGCGTCTCACAGATCAGTGGCAGAGACCTGATAACCGGGTGATTGATTAGCATCCTCATTCCTTCCTTCCCGATTCCTCCCAACCCGATATGCTCGTGGCGGTCCAGATGACTCCCGCAGGGGCTTTTGGTATCGTTGAGATGCATGACAAGCAGGCGGTCCAGCCCGGCGGCAGCGTCAATCTCCTCAAGGGTGGCATTGATGACGCTCCCGTTTGTGAGGTCATAACCGGCAGCAAAGGCGTGACAGGTATCGAAACAGATGCCAAGGCGAGGATTACCGTCGCACCCGTTGATAATCTGGCCAATATCTGAAAAGGTCGAACCCATTGAATTTTTTGAGCCGGAGGTATTCTCGAGAAGCAGCTTCACTTCGCCGGTATCGGGTGCTGCAAGCGCCTCGGAAAGCGCTCGTGTGAGTTGCTTTTCACCAGATTCCGGCCCGGCACCGAGATGGCTGCCTAAGTGGGTGACCAGATAGGGAATGCCAAGCACCTCACAGCGCCGGAGTTGCAGGATGAGTGTGTCGACCGAACGCTGCCACCCCTCTTCCTTCGGCGATGCCAGATTGGGAAGGTAGGGCATGTGGGCAATGACCGGTGAGCAGGGACTTTTGGCAACAGCGTCTCTGAAGGCTTCAACCATTTCACGGTCGAGGTCCTTCACCTTCCATCCCCGTGGATTTCCCGTAAAGATCTGAAAGGTATCGCACCCTCGCTCAACGGCACGCTCTACGCTCATCGCCAATGACCCGGCGATGGACACATGGCATCCGACCCGTACCATCAACGCCCGCCCGTTTTCATGGTTTGATGAGAATCGTCTTCTCACGCAGGTAATTGTCAAGGGCACCGGGTCCGTTTTCACGCCCCAGTCCGCTCCGCTTCTCGCCGCCAAACGGCACGTCCGGAGGGACGCTCAGGTGCTGATTGACCCAGAGCATGCCGCTCTCGATCTGCTCGGCCGCCTGACTGACCCGGCGCAT
>CAZBGM010000011.1:12842-17134 GCA_964491505.1 uncultured Methanomicrobiaceae archaeon
TGACCCAGAGCATGCCGCTCTCGATCTGCTCGGCCGCCTGACTGACCCGGCGCATGTCATGAGTCCAGACCGACGCCCCCAGTCCGTAGCCGGATGCATTGGCCGCTTCGATGGCCTCGTCAAAGGAGGCAACCGCCACAACCGGCAGGACCGGCCCGAAGATCTCTTCGGTAAGAAGCACGGAATCAGCGGGAAGATTGCTCAGGATGGTCGGTTCGAAAAAATGGCCGTTTTCAAAGGATGGTCCTTTTGGAATCGCACCACCGGAGACCAAGGTGCCGTTTTCTTGGTCAAGAGCCTCTCCCACGGCCCGCATCACGCTATTTCGGCCGGCTGTGTTATTTAATGGCCCCATCGTTACTCCGGCGGTACGTCCGTCGCCGACAACCAGCTTCGAAACGGCCGCGATGAGGTGATGCATGAACGTCTCCTGAAGTTCTTCTGCGACAAAGAGGCGTTTTACTGCTGTGCAGGTCTGTCCGCAGTTGTAGAACCGGCCTGCGGCGGCCCCCAGAGCCGCTGCTTTCGGGTCGGCATCGGCACAGACAATCATCGCATCGCTGCCACCCAGTTCGAGGGTGAGCCGTTTCAGACCTGTTCCGGCGGCTGATGCTGCTGTGACCTCCCTGCCTGTTTCTGCTGAGCCGGTAAACGAGATTTTTTTGATGCCCGGATGCCTGACAAGTGCTGCCCCGGTGGTGCTGCCCCGGCCGGTGACAATCTGCAGGGCATCTTCCGGCACACCTGCCTGGTGCAGGATAGCTGCGAGACGCATACTGGTAAGCGGGGTCTCGGCCGAGGGCTTGATGAGGACGCTGTTTCCGGCGACAAGAGCGGGGCCGGTTTTCCAGGTCAGAATAAGAGCGGGCATATTCCAGGGGATAATCGCCGCACACACACCCAGCGGATCTTTGCGGACGATGCCGGTCCCGTATTTCCCCAGTGCCTGAGCGCTGCCGCGGATAGTTCCGGAGATGGATGTATAATATTCGAAGACGTTGGCGACACCCTGAATCTCATTTCTGGCTTCGTGGAGTGGCTTGCCCTGCTCGGTTGTAAGGAGCATCGCCAGGTCGTCCTGCTCTGCCCGGATTTGTCCTGCGGCCCTAAAGAGTATCTTTCCCCGTGCCCGTGGCTCAAGTCCCGACCAGGGCAGAAAGGCTGTTTCCGCCCGCCCTACGGCTTCATCCACGTCTCCTGCTGTCGATTCCCGGACGGTTCCGATACGATCTCCGGTCGCCGGATTGGTTACTTCAATATCGGTCATATTTCCGTTCCTGTGCCATTCGTTACAATTCTGTCAGGAGTTTATCAAGAATCGCCTGACCCATCGTGGCTGTGTTACAGGCCCCGCCAAGGTCAGGTGTCGTCATTCCTTCTCTGATAGTAGCATCGACGGCAGAAAAAACCTGCTCTCCCTCGCTCTTCATGCCAAGGTGTTCAAGGAGGAGAGCGGTGCTACGGATGGCGGCGACCGGGTTGGCGATGCCCTGCCCTGCAATGTCCGGAGCGCTACCGTGCACCGGTTCAAAAAAGGCATGGTCTTCGCCGATATTCGCGCTGGGCAGAAGACCAAGGCCGCCGGCCAGATAGCCGCAGGCATCGCTTAAAATATCCCCGAAGATGTTCGTGGTGAGCACCACGTCATAGGCTGCCGGGTGCATGAGCACGTCATAGGTCAGGGCGTCAATGAACATTGTTCGGTAGGGAATGTTGGCTTCCTCTGCCATGCTGGTGCAGATCCCCCTGAAGTAGGCATCAGAAGCCATAATATTGGATTTATCACCAATTGTGAGGTGCTTTCGCTCTTTTGTGAGTCCGATGGCCATCTCTGCGATTCGCCGGGTCCCCCGCTCTGAGACAACCCGCAGGGTGCAGGCCCGGTCACGTTCCTGCCATTCGATGCCCGAGTAGAGCCCTTCAGTGTTTTCCCGGACGATGAGAATATCAAAATCGGGTCCGATGATCGGGCGGAGGTTGGCATAGAGGTCCAGCTCCTTTCGGATGCGCAGAACGATGCTTGGGTAGTCGGGGTCCGGGATGGTGGTAACGGCGCCAAAGAGGATCGCATCAGTCGTCTTGAGAAGGGCAATATCCTCATCGGTGCAGTGCACACCGGTCCGCAGCCAGCGCTCGTAGCCCAGTTCGACGGGAATGTATTCCGCATCAGGGAGAAAGAAGCGCAGCACTTCCTCTGCTGGTGGTATGACCTCTTTGCCGACACCGTCACCTTCAACAATCGCGATTTTTGTCATGCTTCCGATTCCTTTGTATTTTCAGGTTTTTTTTTGCCCCGGCAATGACGGCAAGCGCCATCTCATAAATTTCACGGGGATTGGCTCCCCAGTGCACAACGCCGCCCTGAAAGCCACGGAATGTTCCATGACCGGTCCGTTCGCTCCGGCAGCAGCGGGCGATGAACGGTTCCTGTGTGACCGCCTCTACCGGGCAGATCTCATGAAACGTCACCTCCGACCCCAGATGATAGCCATCACGGACGACCTGGCGGGCGGTCCTGCACCCGGCGATGGTATCGCCAGCTCGTACCTGGTCTTCGTCAAGGGTCCGGGTAAACCCGGCGGCACGGCAGGGGAAAATATCGGCGTCGATGGTTGTAATATCCCGTACATGATACTCAAACCTGACCTCATACTCCCCGAAGATGCCGGTCTTGTCCAGTTCCCGAATTGTTTCGGCGAGATGGGGGCGGGGCGGAGTGATATCATATACATGAATTGTGGTAAGTGCTGAGAGGTCCGGGTCGATAACAAAGGTCTGGTGCTCGTCGACGCCGGTAAAGATAATACAGCGTTTCCCGGTTGAAGCGGCTTTTTCAATGAGGTCGGCACGGTTGTGCAAATTGACTGGCTCAGGGTAGCAGGTGGTCTCTTTGGTCCCGGCCAGAAGCTTCAGGGTGCATCCTTCCTTAAAAATCCCTTTTTGCGTACCGCCCTCTACGGCGTAGATCTCGGTGCCCGCTTCTTTCGGGACGATGATGTAGTCCGAGAGGAAGTAGATGAGATCCCCTAATGGTTTCTCCAGACCGACACCGACGCCTTTGAACCGCTCCGGGAAGATCACCGGCGCATCCTCCAGTATTCCACGAGTCCGCCCGCCGCAAGAATCTCGTTCATCCGCTCTGAGAGTGGTGCTGCCTTTGTTCTGACACCACCGGTCTCAACCCATCCTTCTTCGACCGAGACCTGCACGGGTGCCCCTTCCTCACAGGAGACGCCGCCTGCCTCAAGGAGCGGCAGGCCGACGTTGATGGCGTTTCTAAAAAATATTCTCGCAAAGGACGGAGCGACGACGGCCACAACGCCTGCCCCTTTCAGGGCGACCGGGGCCTGTTCACGCGACGACCCACAGCCGAAATTCTTTCCGGCGACGATAACGGTGCCTGAAAGCCGGTCTGCGAGGGTCGGGTCGAGATCTTCGAGGGCATGGGCTGCCCAGAGGGAGCGGTCTTTGGTTCGCAGATACCGCCCGGCGATAATGACGTCGGTGTCGATATCCTCACCCAGATAGATGGCAGTTCCTGAGAGCACCATTTTAGTTACCTCCCGGAACGGTGATGGCACCGTTGATTGCACTCGCAGCAGCGGTCGCGACTGAGGAGAGGTAATACTCAGCGCCGACGCCCATGCGGTTTTTGAAGTTGCGGTTGGCGGTGGACAGGCCGACCTCTCCCTCGCCTAAAACGCCCATATGAGCGCCGAGGCAGGGACCGCAGCCCGGCGGAAGCACGATAATACCGGCTTCCAGAATCGTCTGGAGGACGCCGGATTCAATCGCCCGTTCCAGAACCCGCCGTGAAGCCGGGGCGAGAATGGTTCTGACCTGAACCTTCTGTCCCTTCACTCCGGCAGCGAGGCGTTCGAGATCTTCATAACGTCCGTTGGTGCAGGTGCCGATAAAGACCTGATCGAGAGGAAGCCCTTCCTTCTCTTTCACCGGCACGACCAAATCGACCCGATGGGGGATGGCCAGCAGCGGTTCCATGGCTCTTAAGTCAATAGAAAGCTCCTGCCCGTATGTGACGTTTTTTCGCGGCTGGATATCGATGCTGTGGCCGAATGCGCTCAGATATTCTTTTGTTGTTTTGTCAGCGGCGAACAGGCCCGCCTTTGCACCGGCTTCGACTGCCATATTCGAGAGCACCATCCGGCTGTCAATTGTTAGTCCTTCGGCACCGTCGCCGATAAATTCCAGCGCCTTGTAGGTGCCGCCGTCCATCCCCAGCATTCTGATGTACTGGAGTGCTATATCCTTCGCTTCACAGGAGTCCGGGA
>CAZBGM010000011.1:17234-23219 GCA_964491505.1 uncultured Methanomicrobiaceae archaeon
CCGACGATAATTTCACCCGGCAGGGTGTTTCCTTCGCCCATCACCTGATGGCAGATCCCGCATCCGCCCTCGTAAAATTGCATGCCTTTCTCACGGGCAAATTCCCGGAGTTCATGCTGAAGGTGGGCGGTGGTGCTGTTGTTTGCCGGGACAATATGGTCGAATATCACCGAGCAGCGCTCCGGGTGGGCGATGGTGCCGTGGCCCATGGCAAGCCAGGCTTCCCGTGTGAGGACTCCCGTGCCGTCGTGCACAAAGGCCCGGTCCACCTCGCGGTCGATGTAAGACCCGGCCGGTGCGCCCAGAATATCCTCGGCGAGGGTGCTCATGTATGGGCAACCTCTCGTGACCGGCCGATAAGGGAGCAGAGGACCTCCTGGGTCACGGCGCATTTTCCTTCACTGATGATCTTGATCTGTTCAAGAATCCACTGGGTCTCTTCAGCGGAAAGGTTGTATCCCAGAGTCGTGACGACATGATTCAGGGCTTTATACCCGGTATGCTTGCCGAGAATGTAGGTGCGCTTCGCCCCTACCAGTTCCGGCCGGACGTATTCGTAGGTCTCCGGTTCGTTGATCATTGCCGCAATATGAATGCCGCTTTCGTGGGCAAAGGCATGGGCACCGACCACCGGTTTGGTCTTGGTTTTCATGACACCCGAGCGTGCCTCGACGAGGTTGGAGAGTTCAGTTAAGAGGGAGAGGTCATACCGGTCCACGCCGCCTTTGAGACGGAGGGCCACCAGCACCTCTTCAAGGCTTGCGTTTCCGGCCCGCTCGCCCAGTCCGTTGACGGTGGTGTGCAGCTGAAACGCCCCGCATTCGGCGGCGGTAATCGTATTGGCGGTCGCACATCCCATATCGTTGTGGCAGTGAACGCAGATCTTATTATTGAGTCCCGGCAGTAGTTCCTGCATGGCCCGCTGCATTTCCAGTGGTGTAAGATAGCCAACGGTATCGGCATACCCTGAATATTCTGCTCCGTGTTCGGCGCCCAGCGCAAACATCTTCTTCAGAAATGCCATATCTGTGCGGGTTGCGTCTTCGGCTGAGAACCGGATTGCCAGTCCGTGATCCACGGCGTAGTCGACCACGGTGAGTGCATCTTCAAGCACCTCGTCACGGGGTTTTTTGAACTTGTGCCTGATATGCAGGTCTGAGGTGCCGAAGAAGATCGCCACGATATCGGCTCCGGCATCTATAGCCGCGTCTACGTCACCGATGAGGGCCCGTGAAAGGCAGCAAATCTTCGCGTTCAGGCCAAGGGATGAGATTTTTTTAATCGTTGTCCGTTCGTTATCTGAGACGATCGGGAATCCGGCCTCGATGATCTCAATGCCGACCTGATCGATCATCGTTGCAATCTCAATCTTCTCTTCGGTGGTAAAGCAGACCCCCGGCGTCTGTTCGCCGTCACGCAGGGTCACATCACAAATTTCAACATTCCAGTTTTTCATGTTCCTCTCCTTCAGGGCACTGCCCTGATATGATGACAACTTTCAGACAATCGGGGGTTGTACATTCCCGGCGGAGCTGGTCGGTATCCTCAGCCTGGATGTGGACGGGGTCAGCCCAGGCGATGTAGCGGTCGATATCGGGCACTGCCTGACCACCGGTCATGCCCATACTGGTATTTTTCAGGATGATACAGAGCAGTGGGAGCTCTTTTTCGGCCACGTCGATGAGTGCCGGAAGGCCCGAGTGCAGCACAGAAAAGTCGCCACAGAGAGCGACACGGGTCGAACGGGCGGCGGTGGCGATGGATGAACCCAGGCCATAGTTTGCGATGCCGACCCGATAGGGTGGATTTGTGGCAAGCAGGGCACACCCGGTGTCGCAGATGGCTTTCATGTTCTTTTGTTGCAGGATGGCGATGATCTCCTGAAACGGGCAGTTCTTACAGAAGGTCCGGGAGAATCCCCGTCCAGTGTGTGTCTGGGGATTCTGTTGGGGGGGAACCAGCGGTTCAAAGCGGCCCGGATAGGGGACAGCACCGTATTCCCGGTTCTGTTCGGCCCAGTCTTTCAGCCCTTTGGTGAGGTTGCCTGCCCACTCGGTCCGGCCCCGCATGGTAAGATCTGATGGGACCAGTCTGCCCTTTTTGTCTGATCGTGGCATGGGGGAGTCGTCTGCCTCTCCCCTGAGCAGGTCTGAGGTGACCCGCAGGATGGCCGGGCGGCAGAAGGTCTCGGATGCCTGAAGTGCTCTTTCGACCGAAGCGCCAAGATGGACGTCGTCCGGGCTTATGATCGGTGACCGGGACAACTCTCCTATGGCACGGGAGTCCTGAGCAATCTGAGAACCACTGACTTCCAGGTCATCGCCGGAGATGATGAGAACACCATGAGAAATGCCCTGAAAGGCGGCATGGACGAGCGGGTCAACGAGGGCATGCAGGCCGGCGTGTTTGCAGATGACAACGGCCCGCTTTCCGGAAAGAGCGTCGCCGAGAGCATACTCAAGAGCAATCTTTTCGTTCAGGGTGATCTCAGCGTTCAGGGCTTCTCCCAGATCGGTGATCGGGTAGCCGGGAACCGTATAGATGGTATCAGCCGCTTCCAGGACGGCCTTTGCGAGCACTGCAACGGTGGCTCTGTTCATGTATCCCTCCCCGGCACGATATCGCACCCGGTGCAGGCGATGCACATGGTCTGGGCAAGGCGTGTGTCAAGCCCGGCGTCTTCGAGAAGTGCTGCGTGCTGCTTTGCAATCCGTCTGATTCTTGCGGCGTCCGGGCGCTTGAGACCGGGCAGGCGGGGCGTTGGGGAGAGCGGACGCATGACCGGTATGACCCCGCGGTTGGTGAGGCGTTGCATGCAGGCAAAGAGTTCATCGTCAGTCTCGCCAAGGCCGAAGATGAGATTTGCAAAGACGTGTCCTTTTCCAAAGAGCGGGACTGAGTCTTCAAGGGCCTGCCAGACGTCGCTCCGGTCAAAACCGGGGCACATGGTCGAAAAGAGCGATACGGTGGCCGTTTCAAGATTGAACTTCACTTCATCGACGCCGAGGGCAAACAGGCGTTCTGTGGTATCGGCAGTCGGGTAGATGGAGATGCCGATGGGGAGGTGGAAGGGTGTTAGGTGGGGGATAAGAGCACAGATGCGGTCTTCCTCTTCTTTGATGCTGCCGATGACGCCGCTTGTTATCGAGATGGCATCAATGGACCCATACACGCCCTGAATAAGGCTTAATATCTCTTCGGTGCTTTTAATGTGTTTTTTCTGAAGAGGAACGCCGCAATATTTACAGTCAAAGATACAGCCTTCGCTCACTGTTATATATGCCTGGCGTGGGCAATGGGCCCCGACCTGTTCAAAAAACCCGTCAATAGTTATACCGTCAACAAAAAGCCTTACACCCTTTCCGTCAGGCAGATGCTCGTAGGTGATGGCACCTTCGGGGTCGATACCCAGACGAACGCGATGGGTGCCGTCAGAAAAAAAGAGGGAACCTTTCCCGGTTCCCGGACCGGCGGTGGACTGTTCCGAGGGAATCATATCGCCGTCCG
Source organism: uncultured Methanomicrobiaceae archaeon (assembly GCA_964491505.1). GTDB lineage: Archaea > Halobacteriota > Methanomicrobia > Methanomicrobiales > Methanomicrobiaceae > CAZBGM01. Next base: position 20,742 of record CAZBGM010000011.1, read on the forward strand.
CCACGCGAATGGTTCCTGCCTCAAGCAGATGGCACTTTAAGTCACACCAGTCCATAGTTCCAGTGCCTCCTCATAGCGGGTCGCAAACGGAATGGCCGCCGCCGCCCCGATGATGCCTCTGCCTTCGATTCTGATGTCAAGAGCGGGCCGGATGGCGTCAAGCGCCTCTTTTGTGACCTCGCCGCGTTTGACACTTCTTCCGTATTCTAAGAGCGGCGACGGGTCGAACCCAGTAAACGCTGCCAGCCCCGTCTCGTCCGAGAGCGTGTATTCTTTTGTGTATGCGGTGAACCGTTCGATCAGACGTTCCGGTTCGGTGGTCGCAAATTCGCAGGCGATGGCCACACAGTTCTTGGTCCGGTAGGGAACCGGGAAGAGCTGGGTGATGGTGTGGGAGAGATACCAGGACTCTTCGTCAGCCACAGCCTTTGCGATATTGTGGGCGAGGGTCCAGGTGGCCCCCTCTTCGGGCGTATCGGTGTCGTCAACGCCGATGATAACGCGTTTTCTACGGGGGAGCCAGACGGTTGAACCCGCCTCTTTTCCGCCGCCGGAGGGGTCCACGGTGTACCGGCCAACGCCCCGTGCCGAGGCCCGGCAGATGCTTGCGCCCACGCCACCGCCGCCCATGCCCCGGTAGGTAATGGCGATCTCGTCGTCTGTTACTTCTGCACTGGCAATACCAGCAGGGAAGTATGAACCTTCGAGAGGAAGGTCAGCGGTGCCAGCTATCAGGAGAAACCGCTGGGTCGAGCCGAGAATTCTCCGTGAGAGCACAACCGGGCTTTTCTGGTAGTGCTTTCCGGCCCACATCGCCCCGCCGAGGCAGTCAAACTGTTCGATAAGCTCAACCTGCGTGCCGTCCTCAGATGCCACCGCACAGATGCCGGGGTAGGCTATCTGATACGGGTCAGAGAGTTTCTCCATACAATCCCGCCGCTTCGATGCCTTTGTTCGCCCATAGCAGTGCGCCGAGGGCTCCTATTCTGCCTTTGCGGACACAGGTGTCGATGTATTCGATGCCGAGCCGTGCCGCCTCCGCCTCGCACTCTTCCTGGTTGAGAATCTCGGTCTTGATCTTTTTGAGGTAGGGTGACGTCTCGTCGGGGAGTTCGATACCCCGATAGACGGCGATACCGGTGTCGCCGCTCACGGCCCATTCCTGGATGTAATCCCTGACGTAGGCAAGGAGGGCATCGACCGAGCCGGGGCGTACGGCGAAGTTCAGGGCACAGCCGACACAGTTGGTTGTTTTATCGGGAACTTTCGGGTTGAGCTGGATAAGGCGCATATTCAGGTATTCCACGCCTTCTATCCCGCAGGCTGCCGCACACTGTGAGGCGAGCACCCAAGTGGCTCCCTCGTCTTTGTTGTCGGTGTCGTCGATGCCGATGGTAATTTTTTCATAGCGTGGCAGAATGATCCGTGACCGGCAGGTTCGTGCCCCGCCCGGCCGGAGGTCATCCTCGCTTTCGTACTCGGTCCGTAGCACACCGGGTGCCTGAGGAAGACAGGCAGCGATGCCGACTCCGGCTCCGGCGATACCGGACCAGTGGGTGATGACCTCGTCGCCGTTTATCTCGACGCCTTCGAGAGCCTGACCGCCAATCTCGTCACCGGCGGCCCCGAATCCGGCCGGGTGAATGCCAAGTCGTGCCCGCATGGTCATGGAGGTACCCTCGACCTCGATGCTTTCGATCGCACCTTTGGCCCGTTTCCGGTTCATCACGTCCCATTCGATGGAACCCCGGAGGCTGCACTGCTCGATGAGTTCTGCGAGACCGGCACGTTCGTCCACCATAACAAGGAGCCGTTTTGCGAACATTGGCCCGTATTTTTCTCTGACTTCTTCCGGAGTGAGTACGATCATTTTGTCACCGAAAATTTCGTTAACAGAAAAATCGTTCACAAATTATTTAATCTGATCGATAGATGCGGATTGATGTGGCAGTTCCGGCGAACCGTCTTCCGGTTCTCGTCTACCGTGCCGAATTTTGTTTTTGTGGGCGGCAAAACAACGCCTCATGGAGGAACCATTCAGGAAATGTAGCGGAAATAACACGTATTTTTTGAACCGTTGGAAGAACGAATCAATCCGAACAAACAGGAGAAATAATGAACCATTCAAAAGATGACAGCCCCCTGCCTCACAATGTAGCACCATCAGAGGGACCGGAGACTGTCAGGGTAGTATCGATCGTATCAGAGATAATTGTTAAGCATGTAGCAGGGGCGTGGCGACGATGACACACCCGGTTATTGAAGCAATCTTCACGCTTGAGTCGAGGCGGGAAGACCTGCCGGTCGATAGCGAGCGCCACATAATCGTCATGCTCATAGTAGCTGTTCTCCTGCTTAAACGCCTCACAGGCCCGGATATATCCGGCGACGTTAGAAACGTCCGGCGGGTATAATCCAGTCCATACTCCCGGCAGAACCGCTCAAACGGTTGCGGGTTCGCTCCTTCGGTGATGATGG
>CAZBGM010000012.1:0-5821 GCA_964491505.1 uncultured Methanomicrobiaceae archaeon
GCAGTGCATTTTCGGTCTTGCCGGTTGCGGCAAAAATTACAAAAGAGTGAATCGGTCCAAGAATCGGGGATAAGAGCATCGCACCAATAATTATTGCGACATTGTTCAGAAACAGGCCGGTAAGAGCGATTAATCCGGCAATAGATGTTAGCAGTACTTGCCAGTAGTCCACGCAGGCATACGCACTGGCTGAGGCCAAAAGTTGTTCTACCGGCGTTTTTTCTGTTTTTTTCTCTTTTTTATTTTTTTCTTCAGCTCGATTTAAAATCGGAGAGATGACAAAATCAGGCGTCGAGACTTCGATAACATTCTGTTTATAGCGCAGGTCGAGTAGTTCCCGAAGCTTTTCGATGACAGCGTCAATCTCAGAATCAGGTACATACACTCTTATCTGAACATTTCCTTCACGATCAATCGCAGCTGTGGTGTGACTGAGATCCTTCAATATTGGTTTGATCTTCTCGTAATCTTCGTGGCGGGCATCAAGGAGAATTTTTTTCATTTTCCTAAGAGTATCAGGTGCCGGGACGGATAAATAGTTATTAAATATCTTTGTCAGAATGTCGGTACAGAGATTATTCTGACGAAGATGAACAAAAAAAGAGGGAATTATTCGCTGGTAACAACCTGGATGTGTGGGTATGGAATATCAATATTCGCCTCGTTCAGGGCCTCAAAGAGATTGGCAAGTACCTCTGATTTAACCGGATAATAGTCGTCGGTATCGACCCAGGCACGAAGTTGCAGATCCACCGACGACTCTCCCATCTCCCGGAAACGAACAATAGGTTGGGGATCTTTGTGAATTTTCGGATGTTTATCAACCACATCAAGGGCAACCTGAACTGCTTCTTTGATATTAGTGTCGTACCCGACCCCGTAGACAATCACAATCATCCGGGTGGGCATACGGGTAACATTGATAATCGCACTGTTCCACACCTTGCCATTGGGAACCAAAACACGGGTATTATCCAGTTGTTTAATCTCGGTTGACATAATGCTCATGTTTTTGACCGTGCCACTCTCCCCGGCAATCGTCACCTCATCTTCGAGATCATATGCACGTGATGCAGCAATCCAGACACCCGAAGCGACGTTATTCACAGTATCCTTCATACCAAAACCCAGCACAACTGCAAGGAATGCAGAGATACTGATGATGAGGGTATTGACATTGATGCCAAGGAAAGAGACCGCTATCAGTATGACAATAATATACAGGAACAGTCTGAAAGCCCGAAGAAGATGTAATAACATCAGACTCGGAATCTGAGAGTTTCTTTCCGCGAACTTTTCAATTGACATTGAGATATAACGGACAATAATATACCCGATGATCAACGAGAAGAGAGCAAACACATAGTTCTCAAGAGGTTGACTGAGAACAGTATTAAAATCAAAATTGGATGCGGGAATTTCATCTGCCATTGTTAAACACCGTATAGCTGCTACTTATTAAATGGAGATCCCGTGTTTATAAGTTCTTTTTGCATTAATTCTTAGATTCCGGACAGATTATGCCTAAAAAACCAGACGTATCGTATTCAGAATCGGTAAAAAGATGTCCGTCCGGCGATAAAACAAATTAAAAAAAGAGTTAGTAAATTCGAATACCAACCGATTAAAAATCCGTCATTACCCTAAACTGATCAATCTCAGGGTTGTTGAGTTCTTCCATGAACTGCTCGGCAGCATTTTTGATATTCTTGCTTGCAGTAATTGCACGACCGACAACGATAATATCTGCACCGGATTTCAGGGCTTCCTTGACTACCTGCTGACGGATACCGCCTGCTGTGGCGACAAGCAGTTTACTGCCTGCGACTTTCTTGATTTCTTTGATATCTCCCCAGTTATATTCCGTGTTTTCAGCGTCGATGGCACGGTGCATCTCGACTACTTCAGGGAGGGCACCAAGGTCTTTTAATTCCTTGATCAGTTTAACCGGATTCTCAACGTTGAGCATGTCAATGACCGAGTAAACACCAGTCTTACGGTTTTCTTTGATGAATTTCTCAATAGTGGCAACCGGCGCCAGACCTGAAACCACAACCGCATCCGCTGAGGCATTGGCTGCTATCCGGGCTTCAAGGTTACCGGTATCAAGGGTCTTAAGATCAGCGACAATAAAGGCGTCCGGCCTGAATTTACGCATCTCTCCAATAACATTGAGACCAAAGCGCTTGATAAGAGGCGTTCCTGCTTCGATGATAATATGGTCATTCATCGGTACTTCAGTAAGTACCCGCTCAACTGAGCCCATATCAACAAGATCAAGGGCAACCTGCAGGTATGGCGGATTCCAGAGCCGTGGAACCTTAAAGCCCATCACGGCGTGAGCTGCACGATCTTTCTCATCGATAAGGGTCGCTTTATCAGGGAAGTTACCAAAGGCACGTTCAATTGCCTGTTTCATAGCGCCGTAGTTGTACCGGTAAATCCGGTTGTAGTCCCGGGCGTCAGGGTGCAGAAATACTGATGCAAGAATAACAATGTCATCAATGTCTACTTCGTCAAACGCGCCATCTTCAAGGTCATCCGCAACCGCTTTTGCAACTGCCGCCTGCACAGCGCCAAACATTGCATTAACCTGACGTTCGTTTTTCAGCGTCACTTTTGGAATAATAAGTGTTGCCGGTTTTGTGATCAGGTTTGGCCGAATGACAGCGAGAAGCGGTGTGTGTCCGGCAGAAAGCTGAGACATCGCATTTGCAAAAGCCATCCCAACAGGGCCGTTTTTCTTGCCGATCATAAGGTCGATGTGGGCGAGTTCAGCACCCTCACCTTCGAGTGATTCTCCAATCAGGAACATGTAATACCTGCTTTAGATATGGTGCGTTCGGACGTAATAAATGATAGCGCTCATCACATAATCAGGTGCTTCGCTCCAGGAAGAAAAGTCATCAAAAGTGGGGTCGGTGAGATTTGAACTCACGATCGACTGGTCTCTCCGACATGCGTGCAAACGAATATCATCGAGCGTGATTATCAGATAATCAAAGGTTCTGCATCAGCGCTCCAACGGATCATCATCCCCAAAGGTCAGAAGACCTATTGTTCATCACACGCAAAGACCGCTGGAGCCAGTCGCCATGCCGGACTAGGCCACGACCCCTTTTGGTTCTGCCAATATACCAAGGGTTTCACCCGATTTAAGAATTGTGATTGAAGTGCGAAAGTACATACTTTCCCCGGTCAAAGTATTGTGGAATGGTTGCAAAAAGTTATGAGTGTGGCACATCGGACACCAGTCTTATTGGGGAGACCATCGGCGAGATGCTGGACCGCGTTGTCGCTACATACCCCGACAACGAAGCACTGGTAGCCCTTGATCAGGATATCAGATGGACTTATCAGGAATTTAATGAGCGTGTCGAGGAACTGGCGCTGAGTCTGATGGCCCTTGGTGTGGACAAAGGGGATCGCGTAGGCATCTGGGCGATGAACTTTGCTGAATGGGCCGTATTACAGTTTGCAACCGCGAAATTCGGCGCCATCATGGTCAATATCAACCCGGCATACCGTACCTTTGAACTTGACTATTGTCTGAAACAGTCGGAAGTTCAGACTCTGATTCTCCAGGGACGTTTTAAAGACTCAGACTATGTGGGGATGTTTTATGAGACCTGCCCTGAAGCAATCGAAGCACGGGCAGGGAAGATCTCATCAGAAAAATATCCATTCCTGCGCAATGTCATATTCATGGGTGAGATCCCCTACAACGGGATGTTTACCTGGAATGAATTTCTGGCAAAAGGAAAAAATATCAGCCGGGATGAATTGAAGGAACGTGAACTATCTCTCTCCTTTGACGACCCTATTAACATACAATATACGTCAGGAACAACCGGATATCCCAAGGGGGTCGTTTTAACCCACCATAATGTGCTCAACAACGGATGGACTATCGGCGAGGGCATGGGCTTTTCAGATCAGGACAGACTCTGTATTCCGGTTCCGTTTTACCATTGTTTTGGCATGGTTCTTTCAAATCTCGCCACGGTCACCCACGGTGCAACCATGGTGCTTCCGTCGGTCACTTTTAACGCCGAGAAAGTTTTACAGGCCATTGAGCAGGAGAAATGCACCGCAGTCCACGGCGTCCCAACGATGTTTATCGCTGAATTAAAACTGCCAACGTTCTCAAAATATGATCTCAGCTCACTTCGTACCGGAATTATGGCAGGTTCCCCCTGCCCGGTAGAATACATGAAGCAGGTCAATGAGAAGATGCACATGGACGAGATCGTGATTGTCTACGGGCAGACCGAGACCTCTCCGGGCGTAACCATGACAACCACCCGTGATACGCTCGAACGTAGGGTGGGAACAGTAGGCCGTCCGTTCCCTCATGTGGAGATCAAAATCGTGGAACCGCTGACCCAGCAGATTGTGCCTCGGGGAGAGGCAGGAGAGATCTGTGCCCGTGGTTATGTTGTCATGAAATGCTACTACAACAACCCGTCTGCAACCCGCCTGACCATTGATGCTGACCACTGGAATCACACCGGAGACCTTGGGATTATGGATGATGACGGATATGTCAAGATTGTGGGCCGGATCAAAGACATGGTCATTCGCGGCGGTGAAAATGTCTATCCACGGGAGATTGAGGAGTTCTTCCACACACATCCAAAGATTCAGGACGCACAGGTAATTGGTGTGCCGGATGAAAAATACGGCGAAGAACTGATGGTCTGGGTCATATTACACGATGGATTTGAAATGACCGAAGAAGAAGTTCGCGAATTCTGTGACGGACGTATCGCCCGGCACAAAAAACCACGCTATGTCAAATTTGTCTCAGAGTTTCCGATGACCATCACCGGGAAGATCCGCAAAGTGGATATGCGTGAGATCGCGATCCATGAACTGGGTCTTGAGTCCGCTGCCGATATTGAAACAGCCTGAAACTACTTTTTTTCACATTTTTTATCGGATTTTCGCCCACAGGCAAAATATATCCCTTCGTATTACCCAATCACTGATGTGAGGAATAAAATGCAAAGGAATACCAGAATTTTTTCAGCAATACTACTCTTGGCATTGGTTTTCGCTGTTGTCATTACCTGTGGATGTATAACAGGAGATACCACACCAACAGTAGCATCATCAACGCCACAACCTACCGAACTATCAACAGCTACCCCGGTGCCAACTGAGACCATTGCAGTGGATGAACAGTCGCAATCCGGTTCTGCCATACAGGAAGAGCTTGAGAGTGCAACGCTAACGCTGATACGTCCGGACGCAGTAAACCTCATCAATTATACCGACTGTGATTACACTGTGCCGGAAAAAGCCGCCATCTCCTGGTGGATGTTCCCCGGATACGGAGAAGAAACATCAGATTACAGAAATTATCTCAGAGCCACACCTGAAAAACAGGCAGAACGACCGGATGAAGAACAGTATTTCTTCAGTTTTATCACTGACTCTCTGGACCGTGTTGAAGAGCGATCTGTACTGAAAGGTGAGGATGACGTCGTGCTCTTCAGAGGCGTTTCTGAAGGATTTTCAAGCGTCATTCTCGATAACGCTGCCTATATTGAGGATGCATATGCATCAACCTCCTATGATATCACCTTTAGTCTGGATTCCTTCGGCCCACGCGACTCCGGAGGATATGCAAATGTTCTGGTCTTAGAGCGCAGTCCCGGTGATAATATCCTCTACATTAATGAAGACGAACGGGAGTTCCTTATTCCGCGAGGTACAAAATGGCAGGTAATACAGGCTGTCAATATTGATAATCTGACCGTGGATGCTGATTTCCCACTCTCAACAAACGGAGAGGAACAGGCAACCTATGATAATG
>CAZBGM010000012.1:5921-22258 GCA_964491505.1 uncultured Methanomicrobiaceae archaeon
GATGCTGATTTCCCACTCTCAACAAACGGAGAGGAACAGGCAACCTATGATAATGTCCGGCTCATCTATATCAGCGAGATGGCCGGGGCATAATGGGAAATGATGACAAAAAAGAAGGCAAACCGGTTCATTATCGAAGAAGGAGATGTCAGAGTCATGGGCCGGCACGAGCCTACGGAAGAAGAACGCCGGAAGGCGGATAAACTCTTTGGGAGGATTCTCTCGAAGAAAAAACCTCATTCAAAATCAAAATAACTTTTTTTTCAGAAGAGTGACCGAAAAAGAACGGAAGAGTTCGATCCTGATGATCTGATTTTACTCTACACTCTCTTCTTTTCTTCTGACCAGTGATGCTGCCGTCTCTGCCGCCCGCTGGTAGATATCCTGTTCACCCGGCACCTCACGGTCATACATCAACACCCGGCCATTACAGATTGTTGTCTCTACCGCAGCACCAGAGAGAGCATACACAATATTTGATACCGGATTATAGCACGGGATATTAGCAGCGGTATTCCGGGAAAGAAGCACCAGATCCGCCGGAGCTCCCACCTCAATTGTGCCCGTTCCAAGGCCCAGCGCCCGTGCACCGGAAGAGGTCATCATCGTTAAGGCCTCGTCTGCGGGTAGAACCGTATCAGACTTCCAGAAGAATTTCTGCAAGAGGGCGGCAAATTTTACTTCTTCAAGCATATCGAGGTTGTTATTTGAAGAACACCCGTCGGTTGCAAGCGTCACATTCGCCCCGGCATCCATCAGATCCTGATAGGGCATCGCCCGCCCCACGGCCAGTTTCATATTGCTTGCCGGATTATGAGCGACACTCACACCACGCTCTCCCATCAGACGGCATTCCTCCTCATCAAGCCAGCAACAGTGCGCTGCCACTGTTCGTTCGGACAGGCACCCACAGGAATCGAGATACTGCGCCGGGCGCATCCCATTCTGTTCGAGACAATCATCTACCTCACCTTCGGTCTCGCTTAGGTGAATGTGCAGTAGAATATCCTCAGACTCAGCACACTCAGCGCACCAGGTCAGAGCTTCCCTTGAGACGGTGTATGGTGCATGCGGACCAACTGCAGGAGCAATACGGGGATTGTTCATCGATTTGATAGTTTTAATCAGTCCCTCGGTCGCTGCAATCTCGGCCTCCCGTTTCTCCGGGTCTGAGAAATCGATAAATCCATGAGCAAGGACCGCTTTCATGCCGGTCTCATCAACCGCCCGGGCTGCTGCATCCATGAAGAAGTACATATCGTTAAATGCGACTGTCCCACTTCTGATCATCTCCACACAAGCAAGTTTTGTGCCCCAGTACACATCATCAGCAGTCAGATGAGCTTCCAGAGGCCAGATTTTCTCACCAAGCCATTCCTGCAGATGCATATCATCGGCATACCCTCGTAGAAGTGTCATCGCCGCATGTGTGTGAGTGTTTGTAAACGCCGGGATCAGAATCGCCCCGTCAGCATCAAGGATAAACTCTGAATCGCCTTTTTTTGCAGTACCACCACTGGTTATTTCTGCAATGGTTCCGGCCTCGTCAATAACAAGGTCAGTTTCTCTGCCGTTCAGATACGCACCGGTGATGAGAATCGAGGCGCCGGGTGCAAAAATATCAGGATCATTGAATTTCTCAGCCATATATTATTCCTCGGGTGTAATTTTTTATTTTTTGATTATAAAGCATCGGGCCTTTTGTATCAGATGTTTTGATATTTCACGATAATTCCGCAACCATTGCCGCGACGACCAGTTCAATCGCCGTTTTATTGGCCTTTGCCATCGCAAGAATCCCCTCGTAACTAACCTCATCATTTGAAAGACCATTACAGAAATTATCCACAAAGCAGACAGCAGCAAAGGGAATTTCAAACTCGTTTGCAAGCGTTGCCTCACTTGCAACAGTCATGCCCAGAACATCACCAAACTGCTGCATCATCGAAATCTCAGCCGAAGTTTCAAAACGGGGTCCGGGGGCCTGAACATAGGTACCACCCAGATGGGCATCAGGAATCAGGGTGGCAATTTCTCCGGTCAGATTCGCATCGATCGAAGGAACTGCATGGCCGATAGTATTGTCGTAAAGAGTGGGAATGGACGTGAAACTCAGATAATCATCGGGCAGCACGATACTACCCGGCAGAATCGAAAGCTGCAATGACCCGACAGAACCAATCGAGACAATCCGGTCAACGCCTGCGAGCATCAGCGCCGCAAGTGAGGCCTGATAGTTGATCCGGTGCGGTGGACGGTCCCCCTGGTGTCGCATTAACAGTGCGACATCGTCTCCCCGATAGATCTCAGCAGGACCATACGGTGTGGCACGGCGCTCTTTTTCAAGCGGCGGTAGATCCGCATATAAAAGACTCGTGCCTCCGATTATACCCAGCACGCCGGATTCACCACCCTTGAGGTTCCTGGCAATCTCTTACGCATATACAGACTAATTTGATCTGCTTTCCCATTAACCACGCCCCTGTTCACCAGCAAAAAAGAGGTTTAACATTGTTTGAAATTGAACACAACTACCAATGAATACCTTTGGTGTGGTTGACGGGGCAACAATACAAAACGGTGCCTGCACTGACGTCTATTTCGAACGAACCGAGCAAATTCTCGCAGCAGAGGGGATGAATCCTCAGGTCACGATGGAGATTACCACAACAAGTCTTCCCTGGGACACCGGGATTTTAGCGGGTCTGGACAGCGCAATTTCCCTGCTTGAAGGCCTGCCCGTTGATGTTGAGGCAATGCCCGAAGGCACCCCGTTTCATACCTATGAACCGGTCATGCGCATCACGGGCAAATACCGTGATTTCATGCGCTATGAGACCGCACTTTTGGGTTTTCTCTGCCATGCGTCGGGGGTTGCCTCAGCTGCTGCCGCCATTAAACGCTGCGCCGGAGAACGACCGGTACTCTCCTTTGGTTCACGTCGTCAGCATCCGGCCCTTGCCGGTGTTATCGAACGTTCGGCGTGGATTGGCGGAGTGGATGGCGTCTCAAATACCGCCGCACCTGAAGGCATTCCGCTCTCCGGCACCATGCCACATGCCTATGTCATGTGTTTTAAAAATCCGGTTGATGCCTGGACGGCGTTTGAGAAAAGAGCTCCATCAGAAGTACCACGGGTCATGCTTTGTGATACATTCTGTGACGAGAAACACGAGAGTCTGGCAGCAGCAGAGCACGGTGCAACGGCAGTTCGTCTTGATACTCCCCGTTCAAGGCGTGGCAGTATGCGGGAGATTCTTGAGGAAGTGCGATGGGAACTGGACCTTCACGGGCACGCCGATGTCGAAATATTTCTCTCAGGCGGCATTACTGCTGAGGACATTCTCCAATACAAAGACATTGTCAATGCCTTCGGTGTGGGTGGTTCTATTGCTAATGCGCCGGTTATTGACTTTTCTCTTGATATTGTTGCCCGCGACGACATCCCCGGTGCCAAACGGGGCAAGCGTGGCGGAGTCAAACAGGTCTGGCTGTTGCCCGATAAAAGCCGCAAAATACTACCGGTCACCTCAGAAGTTCCCAAAGGCGCGATTGGACTGCTGGAACCATTCATTCGTGCCGGAACCGTTCTTCAAACCTGGGATCACCACGATGCAAGGGCAAGAATGATAGTTTCCGGTGGCATAGCTGGACTACCTTCCTCCAATTTAGAGAAGTGAGGGCAATTCTTTTCTCACCGTACCGTTTGAAATTCCAAGGAGGACGAGAAAGAATCCTTAATATGGGAAAAGTCACAATATTAGAGTGCATTTTTCATTCGATGTGGGCCGGTAGATCAGGGGAAGATCGCTACCTTGGCATGGTAGAGGCCGCGGGTTCAATTCCCGCCCGGTCCATCGCATTTCCATGAAAAAAATGATTTATTTTTTTCGATTCGTTCATCTTAGAAAGAAATGAACTTTTTTATCTACCAAGTTTGTCACTTCACTCAAATCCCTCACCGTATCAGTTATCTTCCAAAGAACAGATAAACCCTTAAAGGGCAGGTGATACTATTCAGCTACCTGGTGATGGTATCTCCTCACCACAACAGCCACCTCCACGGTCAAAAACCTGAAATGAATTATTCTGGTTACCTAATGAGTTCTGTTAATGGAAATAATCCTGATTTTTTTCAGGGTTCCGGCAGTTTTTTTGTCTTCGTCAACAATAGCCTGTTAGCAATCTCAAATAAAGGCGGATGGTAAACGTGGGACTAAAAGAATGGATAGTACCTCAGGACAAGGTTTTCTTTGATCTTTTTGAAGAACAGGCTCTGACCGTACAAAAAGGTGCTGAACTGCTCGTGTCACTTATCGATAACTTCACGGATATCTGGAATCAGTGCCATAAAATGAAGGAGATCGAGCATAAAGGTGATGAGATTACCCATACAATGTATGAGCTCCTGAACAAATCATTTATCACACCTATTGAACCTGAAGAGATCTCCCGGCTTATGAGTGGACTTGATGACGTGCTGGACCTCATCGACGGCGTCACTCACCAGATGCACCTCTATCATATCGAAGCAACCGACGAATACATGAAAGAACTGGGAGATATCATTCTCACATCCACCCAAGAAATTGCTACAACGATGCCCTACCTCCGTGACGTAAAAAAGAACGTCCATGCCATTGAGACAGCCTGTATCGAGATCAACCGACTTGAAAATCTTGCCGACGAAGTCCTCGGTCAGGCCACTCAGGAACTTTTCCTTAGAACTGATGCAATTACTATCATTAAGATGAAAGATATTTACGAGAATCTTGAGACCGCAACGGACCGGTGCGAAGACGTGGCAAACGTGCTCTCAGATATCGCCATCAGACATTCATAACAGGAACCGGACAAAAAGGATGGAAGTAGTAATCGTTCTCACGGGGATCATCCTCGCACTGATGTTTAATTTTGTCAATGGTGTTAATGATGCAGCAAATTCTATTGCCACTATCATTGCCACGAAGGCACTGACACCGTTAAAGGCAATTCTTCTGGCATCTTTTTTCAATATGGTCGGACCATTTCTCTTTTCAACCGCAATAGCAAAGACAATCGGCAAAGGTATTGTTGATCCAACAAACATGACGACTTACGTGCTTCTCGGTGCGATGGTTGGTGCAGTCCTCTGGGTTATTCTCTCTTCAGTCTTTGGAATTCCGGTTTCCAGCAGTCATGCACTCGTTGGCGGCATGGTTGGTGCCGGGATCGCTGCCGGTGGCTTTGGGGCCGTACTCTGGCCACCGCTTGCGAGTGTTTTGACACTTATCTCTTACTGTATTGCGGGTGTATTTCTCGTAATTTTTATCACGATTTTGCTCTCGCTCGTCAGTAATTATGACTGGAAAAAAAATGCAGGCATCTCAATTCTTGTCGGGATAACCGCCACTGTGCCGCTTCTTATCATCACAGACACCCTGGAGATCAAAGGAATTTTTGCGGTGGTCATCTTTATCATCGTCTCACCAATGCTCGGGCTGATATCATCCTATGTCTTTGGCCTGATAATCATGCGTCTGGGCCACAAACAGAATCCACAAAAACTGAATACTGCATTTCGTCCTCTGCAAATTATCGCCGGATCCTGGCAGGCCATCGGCCACGGGGCCAACGATGCCCAGAATTCAATGGGTGTTATTACGGCGATGCTGGTCGCTGCCGGTGTCTTAAGCAGCTTTGAAGTACCGATCTGGGTAATTCTGGCATCATGCGGAGCAATTTCTCTTGGGACTCTGCTGGGAGGCTGGCGGGTGGTCGATAAGATGGCAAACAAAATTACTAAGATTCGCCCCTATCAGGGATTCTGCGCTTCAACTGCCAGCGGCGGTGTACTTACTCTAATGACTGCGTTTGGCGTGCCGGTCTCAACAACCCACGCGATGAGCGGTGCAATTATGGGCGCCGGGGCAACCCGTGGTTATACGACCGCTGTGAAATGGGGCATCGTACGTGAGATTGTGGCCGCGTGGATTCTGACCCTTCCTTCAGCGGCAATTGTCTCATTTATCGTCTTTAAGGGTGCACAAATCTTTTTTACCTGAGCCCTTCACAATTTTTTTGTGAAATTATCCACCGATCGACAGGAATCCCGGATGACACATCGTTCACATGCTGGATTTTTAGCGGTGCAGATGGCGCGACCATGCGATATCAGAAGAAAATTTACATACTGCCACATCTTTTTCGGGAAAAGGGCACAGAGATCCTGTTCGATACCCTCAGGAGTCTTGGCATCTGAAAATCCAATCCGGCCAGCAAGACGGGCAACATGGGTATCAACAGCTATCCCAACATTAACACCATAGGCATGATTTAAGACGATATTCGCAGTCTTGCGTCCAACGCCAGGCAGTGTCAGCAGCTCTTCCATAGTAGTTGGCACCGCACCGTCATACACATCAACAAGCCGCTGAGAGGCAGCAATAATATTTTTTGCCTTTGTCCGGTAAAACCCGGTCGGCCTGACAATAGCCATCACATCCTCGGGCCGGGCAGTGGCAAGGGCTTTTGCGTCCGGATACCGGCCAAACAACTCCTCCTTAACTCCATTTACCTGCCGGTCAGTCGTCTGCGCCGAGAGAATTGTCATAATGAGAATCTGAAATGGGTTGTCAAATGCCAGAAAATTCAGTTCTTTTTCCGGATTAAAATAGGTGTCACAAAGAGTCAGGAGAATTTCTGCTGCGGCTGTAGCATTCATACAATAAAAGAAGATATGGGGCAGGGCAGATTCGAACTGCCGTCAAAGCGTCCCAAACGCTCTAGGATGGACCAGGCTACCCTACTGCCCCAGTACTTGTGCCTGAATATATACGTGGTTCTTGCAAAAGAATATGACGATCTGATCCTGAAATCAATCCATTTGAGGCAGGCCATCTGTCGGGGCCACCAGCGTCCCTAACATCGTTCCTTCACGGAGAAACGCATCAATATGGCGCGGATCACGACCATCAAGTACTGCCATGGGAATGCCGCTTCGCTGCAAAACTTTCGCTGCGACCAGATCAATAATATTGTTGGCCCCCGCATTCATCCGTCCATCGTTGATGATATCAATGAGTTCATCGGCGGTGAGATGATCAAACTTCGTTGCGCCAGGATCGGTTTTCGGATCGGCGGAATATATGCCATCAATGGCGGTCGCATTCACCAGCAGATCAGCACCAGCCATCTCAGCAAGAACCGCCGAGACTGCATCGGTCGTCTGTGCGGGAGTCACGCCACCCATTACTACTACTTTCCCGGACTCACCATATCGAAGTGCTTCCTGATAATTCTCAGGAATGCCCGGATACGCCACAGAACCCAGTGCCCAGCAGAGCATCGAGGCGTTCATTCTGGTGACCAGAATTCCCAATTCGTCAGACGTTCCTTCGTTGACACCCAGCGCACGAACGCAGGAGATGTAACGCCGTGCCTCACCGCCGCCTCCGACAACTACAAAAACACGGTATTCTTCTGAAAGAGAGCGCAGAACCGTAGCATATTGCTCAATTCTATTCTCTTCAAGTGTTGGTACGAGAACAGAACCCCCCAGCGAGAGTACAATTGATTTCATCGTACTCATGATCTTACATGATAAATCAGATAAAAGCAACTGTGAAAAGAATTGTTCAGGTAGATGCGACATACTTATCCTTGCCGCCCAATATACAGGATGGCAATGAAAATTACTTCCATACTATGCGTACTCACGCTTCTGGCATTGGTTCTGGCTGCAACCGGATGCACCGCTACCGATCAGGCAGAAGATCTCGCTTCTGGATCTGCAATTTCTCCGGAACAAACAGTCAGTACACCAGCCAGTACCCCAGGCACCTCGCTTAGCATATTTTCGACTGAAACCGTATCACCGGTTGATATCTTTGAAAAAACCCAGTATTATCAGCTTTTTAATCAAAACAATCTGAGAACAGAAGGCACCATCTTCCCAGTCACCTATGATCTCGGCATCGTTCACATTGCTCCCGGCGGGTACACCAGTGAGCATAAGGTAGAAAATCGCAGCGAGATCATCTACATTATCGAAGGGGAGGCGTCGGCAAGTGTTCAAATGGTCTGTAAAGGTCTGCTACCGGGCGAGGCCATCTACATACCACAGGGAGCAGTACAGTCGGTAACAAACACTGGCAGTGGCAATCTTGTCTATCTCTCGGCGATGTCACCACCTTACACACAGGAAGCAGACATTCTCATCAGCAACGGGCCGGGTGCATGTGCAAAATATGTCGCACCGGGGCCGTTCGTCCTCATCCGGGATATCAACCGCACAGCAGTGAACGAATCCATTGCCACGGGAAAAATTTATGTGAACCCAATCATGAACCCGGACAGCGTCTTCGCCGATACCGGGTATCAGCTTGAGAACAGCTTCTCGCTCACCTATGTGATGCTACCGCCGGATACGGCAATGGACCCTCATTATCTGGCAGGCACCACTGAGGCCGACTACGTGATATCCGGCTCAGCAACCTTTATGATAAATGGCACAAAATATCAGGTCAGTCAGGGCGGACTCATTGTAATCCCACCTGACCAGCCGAGATACGCAACAAACGATGGCACAGAACCGGTTGAATTGATCTCGGTCTGTGACCCGATGTGGGAACCGGAGAACGAGTTCCCTGTCTGAGCAGGCAGAATACCCTCAAAAGCACAGGAACACAAAAAAACCAAGGTGAACAAAAATCATGCAGGAAGCGGCATATTATACCAAACTTGAGGACAAAAAGGTCAGATGCGACCTCTGTGCCCGGCACTGTGTTATCGCAGACGGCAGTCATGGATTCTGTGGAGTCCGGGTCAACCAGGGCGGCACCCTCTTTGCCGCAACCTATGCAAAAATTGCTGCCGAGGCAATCGATCCCATCGAGAAAAAACCACTCTTTCATTTCCTGCCCGGAACCGACGTATATTCCCTCGGCAGTGTGGGCTGTAACTTCCGGTGTGAGCACTGCCAAAACTGGCATATCTCACAGGCCGATCCAACCATGCCGGGACTTCAGACTCTTTCGCCTGAAGATGGTGTCCGGCGTGCCATCCAGTCCGGATGCAAAAGTATCGCCTGGACGTACAATGAGCCAACCATTCAGTATGAATACATCCGGGATATGGGAACGCTTGCCAGACAAACCGGCCTTGGCACAATTGCTGTTACCAACGGCTATATCACACCTGAAGCACTGGGAGAACTTGACGGTATCCTCCAGGCATTCCGGGTAGACATTAAGGCATTCACCGATGATTTCTACAAAAAAATCTGTGCCGCCCGTCTTGAACCGGTTCTTGCCGCCACCATCAAAGCAAAAGAACTCGGCATGCATATCGAGACAGTCACCCTTGTCATACCCGGTCTCAATGACAGTGACGATGAGATACGACGTCTTATTCGCTGGACATATGAGGAACTCGGCCCCGATACCCCGATGCATTTTACCCGGTTTCATCCCGACTATCACCTGACATCCATCCCGGCAACACCGGTAAAAACCCTTGAAAATATCTGTGGGCTGGCACATGAAGAGGGCATGAATTATACCTATATCGGAAATGTCCCCGGCCATTCCTTCGAGCATACTTACTGTCCCGAATGCGGTGCACTCCTGATTGAGCGAAGTGGATATCTCCCACGGTTTGATGCGCTGGAAGGTTCTGAGTGTAGCGCATGTGGAGCCCATATCCCGGTGATACGCAGTGTCTGATGCGCCAGAACCGCCAAAAACTTTCCTTACCGACCGGATGCTCGGAAAACTCTGTCATTATCTCCGGTTAACCGGATACGACACGCTTCACGCAGATACGCTGCCATCAGGCAGAACAGACGAAGACACCCATCTTCTGCATCTCGCTAT
Source organism: uncultured Methanomicrobiaceae archaeon (assembly GCA_964491505.1). Classification (GTDB taxonomy): domain Archaea; phylum Halobacteriota; class Methanomicrobia; order Methanomicrobiales; family Methanomicrobiaceae; genus CAZBGM01. The sequence goes on from CAZBGM010000012.1 coordinate 15,776, forward strand.
CAACTCAGGGCGCATGCTTCTCACCCGGGACAAAGAACTGGCACAACGGGGTGGCGAACGGGTCATCAGTATTCAGGCAGACGATCCACTCCTTCAGATGAAAGAACTGCTTGAGAACGGATGGATTCGCGCACCATTCCGGGTCCGGATGGAACGCTGCACCCTCTGTAACACACTCCTTCGTCCGGCGACACCCACTGAAATCGCCGAAACTTCCTATGCCCCTCAAAATGAGCTGAGCCAGTCATTTTCCTTCTGCCCCCACTGTCACCGGCTTTTCTGGATGGGCACACATGCCCGCAACCTTCAGGAAGACCTTGACAGGATGACACAGAATAGCAGCGCAACAAATAGCAGCAAAACAGGAAAAATAAGAAAATAAAATTAGAGCCAGCCTTTCTCTGACCAGTAGGCTATTTCATGGGCAAACGCCTCCCTGTCAGACAAGATGAGCCCTTTCATATTCTCATGCATCTCCTGATGGAAAACATCCTGCACAGGATCGTGCCATTCCTCTGCGATCGCCCGTACGAGTGTTGCCCCCAGTTCCTTTGCTTCCGGGAGTGCCCTGGTGAATGCTGTCGGGTTTCCGGCTATATCAACAGCAACCTCGCCAACCGTCGTCGCACCCAGTATCTGTAACACTGAATTCATGTATGAACAGACCTCCGCTGACTTCGATCCACCGGCCGTTGCCACACTGCACCCATACTTCCCCGTACCCTGCTGGCAGTGAATCGCATCCCCAAGACGGTCAAAAAATGCCTTCATAGGAGCAGTAACATTCATAATATAATTCGGTGAACTCAGCACAATTCCATCAGCGGCGAGGAATTTGGCAAAAATTTCCTGAAAATCGTCTTCCTGCACACAGGATCCGGTTTTGTAACAGGTTCCGCATCCCCGGCAGTACCCGATGGCAGCGTAGGCAAGATCAATCATCTCAGTCGCCGCTCCCTCGTTCCGGCATCCTTCAAGTACCGCCTCAAGTAGTATGAGGGTGTTGCTGTTCTTCCGCCGTGGACTGGCATGTAATGCAAGAATATTCATAGATGAATCTATGAGCCACATGTACAAGAGACTTTTCGCTCTTTTGTCAGTCCTGCTACCAGACGACCGAAAAAATATCGTAAAAATCAAAAAAAATAAAAAACTGTTCCGAAAAAATGATTGATAGTTTGTTACATTAGCTGAAGATACCGGGCGCTCTGGTTCTGAACTGCTGCCACAACACACGACCCAGCACACGGAAGGTATAATCAAGTTCCTCAAAGCTGGGTATCTTGTTGTCACGCAGAATCTTTCTGCCACGGTCCATCGAAGCACCACCAAGTGGAGAGGTAATAATCCGCTTCTCAGTCGATTTCGAGAACGTCAGGATCTGGTTTGCGAGCTGTTCCGAACTGAGGATGTTGTTCGGGAACCCGATAATAAAGGCCATATCCCAGAGGTCATCATGCTTTGCGAGCAACTCAAAGGTCTGCGCAAAACGCTGTTCGGATGCATCGCCAAGCAGATCGATCGGATTGCCCTTATTCCAGAAAGCAGGCAGGAACTCGTTCATCTCCTCGACAACTTCCTGCGGGAGGTCAATAATTTCAATACCATACCGCTCGGCGTAGTCAGACGAAAGAACTGCAAATCCTCCGGCGTTTGTTATAACAACCGCACGCTTTCCTTTCGGGAACTGTTTCGGGTGAGAGAGGAACTCTGCTGCCAGGAACGCACCGGTGAGGGTGTGCACACTGACCACACCGGCTTTGCGGAAGGCTTCCATATAGACATCGTAGGAGCCAGAGAGCGAACCGGTGTGGGATGCTGCGGCTTTTTGCCCACGCTTTGACGAACCGGACTTGATAGCAACCACCGGCTTTTTCTTTGCGACTTCACTGACAGTCTCCATGAAGGCCTTGCCATCCTGGATCTGCTCAATATAAAGAATAATAGCTTCGGTTTGTGGATCCCGCCCCACCCATTTCATGTAGTCAAAGAAGTTGAGATCCGACTGGTTTCCTACCGAGACAACGGCTGAAAACCCGATATCCTTCTGCAGACTCCAGTCAACAACCGTATTGACGATAGCACCACTCTGAGATAAGAACGCAATGTTACCCGGACGCGGGGACTCTGCAACATAGGTTGTGTCAAGTCCACGGGGCGGTACAATCAGACCCAGACAGTTCGGACCAACAATCCGTACACCATTCTTTCTTGCGATAGAGACAATCCGCTCTTCGAGGATCTTTCCTTCCTCGCTCATCTCTTTAAATCCGGCAGTGATAATAACAGCAATGGCAACGCCTTTCTCACCGCACTCTTCGATAACACGGGGCACATGCATTGCCGGCACAGTAATTACTGCCATATCAACCGGTGCCGGGATATCAAGGATACTCCGGTATGCTTTCAGACCCTGAATTTCATCCCGTTTGTTATTGACAGGATAAAGCTGACCAGGGAAATGAAGCAGGTTGTGCATAACCGCATAGCCCATTTTTGTTGAGTCCTGAGAAGCGCCAATAACCGCAACAGAGCGCGGATTGAAGTATTCAATCGGGACATCTACATGCTCTTTGAAAACAGGCGGTTTTTCATCCGACATAATAATGCGGGAGTCTACCGCACAGGATCCTTTCTCATACAGACGCACTGGATTGATATCGAACTCTTTTACCTGATCATTTTCCTCAAACATCTTCGCAGCGCCGAGGATGATCTTAACAAGGCCCTTCTCGTCACGGGGTTTACTCCCACGATAACCTGAAATCAGTGGATAACCGTTAATTTCTTTGACCATTTCCTCAGCATCTTCCTGAGTGATAGGAAGAATACGCAGAGTGATATCCTTGTTTAGTTCAACGAGTGTCCCACCCATACCAAAGGTCAGCACCTTCCCGAAGGTCGGGTCGGTCTTTCCGCCAATAATAAGTTCAAGACCAGGTTGTGCCTGTTCCTCGACAATAATCCCGGTAATCTTTGCTTTGTCATTGTACTTCTTAGCACTGGCTACAATCCGGTTATACGCAGATTGTGCCTCCTCCTTGCCGCTGACACTGGTAACCACACCGCCGGCATCACTTTTATGAATAATATCCGGGGAGACAATCTTCATGACGACTGGAAAACCAATCGTTTCTGCGGCATCTCCGGCATCTTCAGCGGAGTTGACGATTTTATACTTTGGCGATGGTATACCATATTTGGCTACCAAATCATATCCTTCTGCTTCAGTTAACATCCATTCTTTCATGGAACATCCTCACGGGTTAATATCAGTCCAGGACTCCGCCCTCCGCGCATGGAGAACGGCAGTATATGAAGGCCGAACACCTCATCACCGACATGCAAATTCGACAAATGGTGATGGTTTGTTCGACAGTCTATACTAAGAATGGATCACCGTTCTATATATATTTTTAATATTTAATCATTACATATAGTTCAGAGCTAAATTAGGATTGTTTAAGTAAAATAATAATAATTTCGGCTTTTGTCGAATGATTTTTTTTCTTAACCGATAGAACCAATACCCTTGTACTACCACATAATCATGTTACAACTATGGAATCTACAGAACACAATACTCCATCAAAAACCACCCCGGGTTCTGAAAGGGTCTATTTGCCTGACCCAAAATTTCAGGAGATGGCCATTGTTAAAGATTATGAAAAGGCCTACTCCAATTTTCTGGAAGACCCCGATGGATTTTGGGATCGGGTCGCTTCAGATCTGCTCTGGTTTCAACCCTGGGACAAGGTCAAAGAATGGGATTACCCCTTCGCGAAATGGTTCATCAACGCTAAGCTCAATATTACCTATAATTGTCTCGAACGGCACCTGAAAACAAACCGACGCAACAAAGTCGCCATCTTCTGGCGGGGTGAAAATGGAAAAGAGCGCATCTTCACCTATGAAATGCTCCTGAAGAAGGTCAATCGTTTCGCAAACGGACTCAAGAAGCTTGGCGTTTCGAAGGGCGATGTTGTCTGTATTTATATGCCAACCGTTCCCGAACAGATCATTGCCATTCTGGCCTGTGCCCGTATCGGAGCAATTCATAATGTGGTCTTCGCGGGTTATGGTGCCGAATCCCTTCGCCAGCGAATCTCCGGATCTCAGGCAAAAATCATCATCACTGCTGATGCGTCATTCCGGCGGGGAAAGAGTATCCCCTTAAAGCCAATTGTTGAAGATGCGATTCTGAATGTGTCCTCAGTCGAGCATATGATTGTGCTCCGTCTTCAGGATCCCCCGGTAAGTCTGATCTGTGAATTCGAGTCAGATTTCTATGAAGTTCTTGAATCAGGAGAACGGGAGTGCAAACCGGAAGTGATGGACGCAGAAGACCCGCTGTTTATTCTCTATACCTCTGGCACCACTGGATCACCCAAAGGTATTGTTCATGCCTGCGGTGGGTATATGGTCGGCGCCTACTACACGGTCAAAAACGTATTTAGTGTGAGAGACAACGATGTCTACTGGTGCACTGCAGACCCGGGATGGATTACCGGGCACACCTACGGACTATATGGGCCCCTGCTTGTCGGCGGAACCATCTTTATGACCGAACATACGCCAGATTATCCCGATCCCGGTATCTGGTGGAAATTTATTGAGGACTACGGTATCAATGTCTTCTATACCGCACCAACCGCCATCCGAATGTTTATGAAAGTCGGGGAGAAGTGGCCGGACCAGTACGATCTCAGTTCCCTGCGGGTACTTGGGTCGGTCGGTGAACCACTCAATCCTGAGGCGTTCGAGTGGTTCTACAAACATATAGGCAAAGAAAAATTGCCCATTCTCGACACCTGGTGGCAGACGGAGACCGGTATGCATATGGTCACGACCATGATCGGTGAGCCGATGAAACCCGGATTTGCGGGCAGACCGCTGCCAGGCGTTGTAGCGGATGTTGTCGATAAGAACGGCAAATCGGTACCAGCCGGCACCAGTGGATTCCTGGCCCTGAAAGAACCCTGGCCTTCGATGATGCGGGCAGTCTATCAGGACGAGGAACGTTACAAGTCCTACTGGGAGACCATTCCAGGATGTTATACAGCAGGTGACCTGGCCATAAAGGACGAGGATGGTTACATCATGATTATCGGACGTTCTGACGATCTTATCATCGTCGCAGGTCACAATATCGGTTCGGCTGAGATCGAATCAGCACTGGTCTCGCATCAGTCTGTGGCTGAAGCAGCAGCGATTGGCATTCCTGATGCAATGAAGGGTAATGTCGTCAAGGCTTTTGTGACGCTCATTGATGGATTTACCCCCACACCGAAACTTATCCATGACCTCAAATATCACGTCAGGCAGACCCTCGGCCCGATATCAGTGCCATCTGCCATCGAATTTGTCGACAATCTACCAAAGACACGAAGCGGTAAGATCATGCGACGGGTTTTAAAAGCTCAGGAGATGGGTGTGGACCCCGGTGACATCTCAACCCTTGAGGACTGAAAGGACCAACACTATAAATATTATATAAGCTCTTTTTTATTTATGAAGGTCAACCCGGAAGACACTCTTAAAATAGAGAATATCGTTGCCTCAGCAAAGGTAGCAGATTCTCTTGACCTCCCGATGATCAACGAACAAATCCCTGATGCAGAATATAATAAAAAACGTTTCCCCGGCGTTGTGCTGCGTATGACGGATCCCAAGATTGCTGCACTGGTATTTGGATCCGGAAAAGTCGTGCTGACGGGTGCCAAAAGTGTTGATAGTCTTACAAAAGGGCTGGATATCCTCGGAAAACGTCTCCGTGACCTGAATATTGAGATTACTGACAAGCTTGAATATAAGGTACAGAATATTGTCACCTCAGCGGATCTGGGAACTCCTATTAATCTAAACAAAATTGCCATCGGCTTTAATCTCGATCAGATTGAGTATGAACCAGAACAGTTTCCGGGACTGGTCTACCGCCTCAAAGAGCCAAAGGTCGTTGTTCTTCTGTTTGGATCAGGGAAGCTGATTATTACCGGCGGTAAACAAGCCGAAGACGCAAAACAGGCAGTTCAAAAGATTATTGCTAATCTTTCAACTCTCGGTGTTCTCTGATTTTCATATCCATCTTTTTCCTTCATTCGTCTCAGGTTACATCCAGATACCGGATAATTCTATTTTTTTAAACAAATAAAATATAGAAAGAAAATAAATGTATACTGAATGCGTACGATTGGCAGACAACGATTCCCCTATCTGAGCAAAAAAGAGAAAGAGATCGTCGAACTGTTTATTCAGGCCGGGGTCAAACGCAACGTAGCTCAGGCACTGATGTATCTGAACAGTGTTGACGAGGCAGCATCCCGTGAGATCGAACGGGGAGCCGATCTTCGTCAGCCCGAGGTCAGTACGGCGTTGCAATATATTAGCCAGCAAAAATGGGTCCAGACACGGGAAGCACGGTATGAATCACGGGGGAGACCGATTCGATTCTATAAACTCGCAATTCCGATAAATGATATTCTT
>CAZBGM010000013.1:0-9290 GCA_964491505.1 uncultured Methanomicrobiaceae archaeon
GGATTTCTCCTCAAACAATGTCCGAAACATATGTTTCATGCACGTTGTTGAGAGAATAAATAAAAGAGAAGGTAAATGAAGAAAAATCAGATGAAAACCTTCACAACATCCGAATAAAATTCTTCAAAATCAGAAGTCCCGTGTCCCCACTTTTTTCCGGATGGAACTGTACCCCGTAGGCATTACCATTCTGAATAGTCGAAGCAAACGGACAGACATATTCGGTACTTGTCAGAGTATATTCCGGCGTGGTATCAGCATAGAATGAATGAACAAAATAAACATAGGCATCCTGTTCCACTCCTTTAAATAGCGGCGAGGCATTCTCCTGATGAATCGTATTCCAGCCCATATGAGGTATTTTGTATCCCATGGTTGGAGGAAAAGCCCGCACCCGACCCGGCACCAGGCTGAGTCCGGCGTGATCGCCGTGTTCTTCACTGGTATCCATCAGCATTTGCATGCCCAGACAGATCCCAAGGACCGGATGATCCTGGACATAGTCCAGCAGAGATTCACGGAGTGTGCCCAGTTGTTCCATACCTTCAGAAAATGCTCCGACGCCCGGGAGAATGACACCGTCGGCATGTTCCAGAGCATTCGGATCGGCGCTGATCTCAGTTGTGGCACCGGCTTTCTCCAGACCTTTACTGACACTTCTCAGATTGCCAAGTCCGTAATCCAGAATAATGACATGCCGTGTGTTCATCAATATCTCCTATTATTCGTCTCAATTCCGCGTTTTCGCCATGCTGCCGTGGTGATCCATTCCTCCGGGAGATCATGGTCCTGCTGCCACTTACGAAGTATCGTGTCCCATTCTGCCATGAGATCCGGATACTGTTCCCTGATAATTTCAAAGGTGGCCAGATCGCTTGACGGGCACATATAACAGCCTATTCTGTCAATACGTCGTTCGTAGAGTACATTATATGGGGCTTTCTCCCGAAAGAGATAGAGGAAGACATGAAGCGCCGTCCAGTGCTGGATGGGTGCTGCTGAAATCTGTACCTGCACGATGTTGTTACGCCACGTCCGTGGGCTCTTCATCCGGGTATATGATTCATATTTACGCTGGCCGATATAGGAGAGCGCTTCTCCCCATCGCTCTTTGATAAGTCTCTGGACTGGCAGCAGTTTGCATACTTTGCAGCACCATCGCAGATCAACGGCAGGTGGTCCCTCCTCCCTGAGTTTTTCTGCAAATGCTTCGCCACAACCGGTTCTTATGACTTCAAGGCCGTAATGTTCGCAGATGGTGTCAATATTTTCATAGGTTTCGGGTAATTCCAGGCCGGTGTCCGTAAAGATTAATGGTACTGGTCCGATTGCCTTGAGAACAATAAGCAAGGTCGCCAGGCTGTCTTTGCCGCCAGAGTAGGAGACGGTTGGCTGAAGATTATTGCCTTCAGTCACATTACGTGAGAATCCAATGGCTTCTTCCTCGACACGGGCGAGAATTATTTCGTTTGCTTCTACTGCTTTGTCCCAGGTTGCCTCACCGAAAGTACAGACCGAGGGTTTGAGTTTTCGGGTTCGTACAATTGCGCCCCGTTCCATTTCCCGGGCATCACTTGCCGAAACTTTTGCACGGCCAACACCGGCACATGCGCCGGATGGGGTTATCATGAAGACCTCATCACCCGGTTCCACGGCGTCGTCAATGGCTATAAGGCCAGGGGCAAGAAGGCTTGATCCGTTGCGGATTGATTGGAGGGCTCCTTCATCGGCTGTAACGATGCGTTTTGTCGGGGATGCAAAAACAAGAGTATCCGGTCGGGGAAGAACTTCCCACCGTTTTGTCTCAGGGATATACCGAATTGCAGCGACCACTGCACCACCCATGATGATCTCCTCCATCCGGTCGATATCCGGCACTTTATTCAGGAGGACCAGATGACCCGGGGGGACTAATGGGACACCAAACTGTCCAATATATATGGTGTTGATATGATCAATATCTGCCTGGAATGCCGGCCTGACATCACTTGGTGGAGTGATTGGGACCTCACGGGTCTTTTGACCGCAGGCACAGGTTTTTCCCAGTACTGGTGTGTGGCAGGTATCACACCAGTGCAAATGATTTTTTCCCAGATATGAGCGGCGCATCTGCTGTACTTTTTGGTTTGAGGTGCTTAAAGATGTATTAGTTCTGCGAAGATAACCGGGTGCGAAAACTTATTTTTTGAATCAATAATAAATTCAATTGGCTGTTGCAAAGGAAAGCCTTCAAGGGCTTGTATTCCCAAACCCTGATGGTAACGTTCAACGATAAAAAAGATTATAGCTCACTCAATGTATTCAAAGACATCTTCAATGGTGACACCAAAATAGACGGCAATTTTAAAGGCAAGTTCAAGTGAGGGGTTATACTTGCCTTTTTCAATCGCAAGGATCGTCTGACGGGTGACGCCAAGCTGAATGGCAAGATCCTCCTGGGTCAGATCATGCATGGCCCGGAAGACTTTGATCTTATTCTTCATCGTCGTCCCATTCTCCGTATTTGTGGGAATAATATATGCGGAATGCGACATACAAAAATATCATCAGACAGAGTACAAGGATCTGCCCGAACGCGAAAAACCCGAGATGGTTTGAATCGATCATTGACCGGTCTTCCGGACGCCAACCTTTTGGCAGGCGAATTCCCGGTGCTCCAAGGCCGATGACTACACCTCCGATACTGTATAAAAAGAGAATAACCCAGAAAATTAAGAGGGTGTTTACTGCTGCTTTTTGTGTGATCAGATTGGTTCGTTCATCTTCGATAACCTCATCCACGTAGCGTCTTCCCAGAAATATAGCAATGACTCCTGAGACGATGCCTGCCTGAATTGGTAGAGGATTGACAATTTCAATCGACCACCAGAACAGGACTATCTCAATAAGAAGAATGAGTCCCGCAAAAATATAGAACGAATTGCGTTTCATGTTCACCAGTTATTTTAAAAATGTGATGTATATCCTATTAATTATTGGCCCTGTCTCGTTGGAATCGCAAATTTAACTATTGAGATTGTCAGTCAATCCAAACAATTAATCTTCTTCTCTACTCCATATATTATGGAGTGGCGTACTGACATGGTGAGTTGGTACGCCTGAATTTCCTGCAGGAAAAACTGGTGAAAATAGGTATGATACGATTTATTGTAACATGGATCTCGGCCTTTCTGATGTGGCTGATCCTCTCCGCCGGCACGGGACCTGTGCTTCTCTGGTCATGGCCCGAACTGGTAGCAGGGGCACTTGTCAGTCTGGTTGTTGGCATTATTGCCCGATCCCTCTATGCACAAAATAAGAATTACCGGATGTTAAATCCTCTTCGTTGGGTGTATCTGGCCGTTTATGTCTGCATTCCATTCTTTTTGGAGATGGCACGGGCTAATTTCGATGTGGCCTACCGCGTCATTACCGGAAAGATCAATCCGGGCATTGTATGCTATAATCCGGAACTAACAAGTGATCTCGGGCAGTTGCTGCTCGCGAATTCGATTACACTCACACCGGGCACTCTTACTGTCGATGTCGATGAGAAGACGGGCGATTTCTATATTCATATATTAAATGTCCGGCCTGAGGCAGAGAAGAAGAAAAAATGCGAGAGCAGCGATATCTTCTCACTCTTTAACCTTACAAAGTGGATACGGAGGATTGCTGAATGATACTCACTGATATCTGGTCGTTCGCGATTATCGTGCTGTTTCTGTTAATTCTGATCACCATGGGTCGTCTTGTTATAGGACCGACTGTAGCAAACCGGATTGTTGCCTTTGACGCGATCAATTCCCTTACCATTGTGGCGATGATTCTCTTTGGTGTGCTCTATAAGGTAGTAATGCTCGTTGATGTGGCGATTGTCTATGCCCTGCTCTCCTTTGTCGGTACCCTGTACTTTGCCAAATATATCGGGGGGGAACTCTGATGAACGGACTTATCGGCGTGATTATCCTATTGTTCATCGGAATTGGCCTTTTCGTTAACATTCTTGGTGTGATTGGACTATACCGGTTCCCGGATGTTTACACCCGTCTTCATGCGGAGACCAAGATGACAACCTTTGGGGCGATCTTTCTGACGTTCTCAGTTATCATCTATGGTCTTGCTATGCTGTGGGATGGTGGGGGGAGTGAATACATTACTCTGTCTGTGCACACGTTCATCGCCATTCTGGCTCTTGCGTTCACGAACGCGACCGGTGCCCACGCGATTGCCCGGGCAGCGCATCGTTCGGGAGAAAAACCCGTTAGCGTTGTCGACCGTCTTGAGGAGGCAGATTTATGAACGAAATATTTTTCCATCTCATTTTAATTGCTGGTATGCTTTTTGCAAGCGTTCTGGTCTTTTATTTCAAAGATCTCATCTCTGCAGCGATTGCCTTTGGTGTGCTTTCTCTTCTGCTTTCGCTGGAATTTTTCATTCTCCAGGCGCCTGATGTTGCGATTGCTGAGGCAGGTATCGGTGCAGGACTGACAACCGCTATTTTTGTCATTGCAATTCGTGGCACAGAACGTTTTGAAGGAGGTGAACCATGAGAAAAATTGTCTCGGTGGTAGTTCTTCTCGTGCTGGCAGTAGGATTTCTGGTCTCCGGAAATATGCTTGATTTTGGAAATCCGGCTGAATCGGGGATGGATGCCTATATGTTGGCAAACGGGCAGGTCCAGACCGGTGGTAACAACATTGTGACCGACGTGGTCTTTGACTACCGTGGATTCGATACTCTTGGCGAAGCAACAGTGCTTTTTACTGCCGTTCTTGGTGTAGGTCTCGTCTTCAGACGAATCCGCAATAAACAGGAGGAAGAATATGAATATGAGTAAGATTGTCCGTGCGGCGGCACATCTCCTCTTCCCTGCCATTCTGGTCTATGGTTTTTATATTGTAGTGCATGGTCATCTGACACCCGGCGGAGGATTTCAGGGTGGTGCAGTCATCGCAACCGGATTTGTTCTTCTGTATGTGGCATTCTCCTACCAGCGTCTTCAGGAATGGTTCCGCCTTGACGCGTTTAAAAATGCTGAAGCACTGGGACTGTTGCTCTTTATCGTAACTGCTCTTGTTGCACTGGGACTTGGTGCGACGTTCTTCTATAACTGGATGGCAAACACCGGCGGTCTTTTTGGCACGCCGGTGCCATTTGGCCCAAATCCAGGATATCTGAATACGGCCGGAACGATTCCAATCATGAATATTGCTGTTGGTGTTGAGGTGCTTGGAGCTATGAGCGTTATTTTGTTCTATATGTTACGTGGTATCAAAGGAGGGGATGAATAGATGTATCTGAATCTTCCGTTTATCGGTGCCGGTCTCCTGATGCTGATCGGGATCGCTATCATTCTCATGCGCAAAAATCTCGTGAAGATGATAATGGGGCTCTCCATTGTTGAAGCGGGTGTCAATCTGTTTCTGGTAGCATCCGGTTATGTTGATGGAGGTATCCCTCCGATCTTTACGGCAGCAGGTGACACGGTTATGGTTTATCCCACTGTACAGGCGATGACGCTTACCAACATTGTGATTGGGATTGCGACGACAGCGCTTCTGCTCTCGTTTGTGATTATCGTCTACCGCCGGTATGGCACAGCAGACGTGGATGGGATGAGGAGGCTTAGAGGATGATGGATTTCCTTCTTGCTCAGGCCCCGGCACTCCTGTTGGCACTACCTATGCTCGGTGCCTTCCTGACGCCGGTTTTGGGACGCTACTCAGAAACCGGGCGCAATGCCTGGGTTGTTCTGGTTTCATTCCTAACCCTCGTAACCGCCACTGCTCTTGCGTGGGTCGTCTATACGACTGGCACGTTTGTCTATACGTTCGGAGCAGTCAGTCCCTCACTTGGGATACCTGCTGACTCCGGAGGCATTCCTATCCGGATCCTCTTTGCAGTCGATGCGATGGGTGCCTTCATGGCTCTATCTGCCTCAATTGTCGGCTTTGCAGTTGTGCTTTACTCTCTCTCGTCGGTACGGAAACTCTCCGGGAAAGATGGTTATTACGCACTTTTACTGCTATTATTAGTCGGCATCTTCGGGATGGTCTGCACCGGAGATCTCTTCAACTTATTTGTCTTTCTGGAGATCAACTCCCTTGCCGGGGCGGCGCTTGTCGCGTACCGGATAGATAAGGGAGTGGCTGTTGAAGCCGGTCTCAAATATGCATTCATCTCAACGCTCGGGGGACTGATGTTCCTCTTCGCGGTGGGACTTTTGTATGCTCAGTATGATTCGCTCAATATCGCATACATCGCCTCTCAGATGGCCTTTACCTTCCCGGACAAGATTGCTCTGGTTCTGATGATTGCGGCACTTGCCCTGAAAGCCGGTGTGGTGCCGATGCATTTCTGGACGCCAGATGCCTATTCAATGGCCCCGTCGTCAATCACGGCAATTCTGGTTGTTGCCTCGCAGGCAGGACTGTATGGGCTTTTCAGAGTGCTGTTCAGTCTGTATGGCGTTACGATGGATTACGTAACGGTTGGGTGGATTGTAATCATACTCGGTATTTTGTCTATGTTTATCGGTGTGACAATGGCGATTCCTCAGAAGGACATCAAACGTCTTATGGCCTACCACGCGGTATCCCAGACTGGTTATATGCTACTGGGTGTTGGTGTCTGCCTCGCGGTACTGGGTGATGCCACTCAGATGGCAGCATTTGGTCAGACGGCGATGGAAGGAGGAATCTTCCACATCATCAACCATGCCATGTATAAGGGTCTGCTCTTCCTGACGGCCGGCGCTATCTTTTTGCACACAGGAACCCGTAATCTGAATAAGATGGGAGGTCTTGGCCATTCGATGAAGTGGACGATGCTCTTCTTTATTATTGGTGCCCTCGCCATTGCTGGCATCCCGCCCTTTAGCGGATTTGCCTCAAAACTGATGATCTATGAATCAGTCTTTGCCTTCTCGCCTATTCTCTCAATTATCGCGATGGTGGTCTCGGTCCTGACCCTTGCCTCCTTTGTGAAGGTTTTCCATGCGGTGTTTATGGGGCCAAAACAGCCTGAGTTTGAAGGGAAAGGCGAAGTGCCAACACCAATGCTCGCTGGGATGGCAATCCTCGCAATACTTACGATTGGGTTCGGTATTTTCCCGCAGCAGGTTGTTGATATTCTGATTACACCGGCCGCAGATGCTCTGATTAATCAGGGTGACTATATTGCATCGGTTTTGGGAGGGATGATAGCATGAATGTTGTTGAGACCCTGGCAACGGGGTATGGATTCTGGAACCCCCTGATGTGGGTGGTGGCCTTTGCCGTTGCCATCATTATCGTGTTTCTTCTGCGAAGCAAAGGAGTGGAGGCAAAGAATGAAGGAACCCAGCAGGGCCAACCCTATCTCTCAGGGAACGCAGCGCCCGACCCACGTTCGATTCATATTGGTGGTAGTAACCTGTACTGGGGATTTACCGGAGCGCTGAAAGGGTATTATGACCGGCTGATTCCGATGCATTCCGGAATTCTTACCGATTATGTCATATGGTTCCTTGCAACCATTGCTGTGCTGATTCCGATAGTGGGGGTGATCTTATGAGTGCTATTACTGCAATCAAACGTTCTCTCTGGGTCTTCCACTTCAACTCCGGCTCATGTAACGGGTGTGATATCGAGATTGTCGCGGCATTAACGCCCCGATATGACCCAGAACGGTTTGGTGTGAAGCTGGTGGGATCCCCAAAACACGCCGATGTGATGCTGGTGACCGGCGCAGTGACTCACGATATGGCTCCCCGGCTCAGAAGAGTCTGGGAACAGATGGCCGACCCTAAGGTAGTCATTGCTGTTGGAAGCTGTGGTATGTCCGGTGGGGTCTTTTATGACTCTTATAATCTGGACGGACCCATTGATGAGATTATTCCGGTTGATGTTTATGTGCCGGGGTGTGCCCCACGACCGGAGGCAATTATTTTTGGTGTGGTACAGGCAATACAGAAACTTGAACGGCTTGAAAAAGGAGGGAGCCAATGACACGGACAGCAATGAGTGCTGAGGCACTGATGACCCGTCTTCAGGGGGAACTGGGTGATCGTATCACCGAAGCAGACCTTCGCACAAAGAGTGAGGGAGTAAAGAAAACACAGACATCGACAATCTGGTTGCGTATTAAGCGTGAAGCGTTAAAAGACGCACTCCGGGCGGTTATTGCAATTGATTTTCCTCATCTCTGTGTAATTTCCGGGGTTGACTGTGGTGATCATCTTGATCTGAACTATCATCTGTCGGTCTTTTTTGGGATTCCAAACGGCGAGATAAAACTCACGTTTTTGGTGCCGCTGCCAAAAGACGATCTTAGTGTGCCGACGATCTCAGATCTGATCCCCGGCGCTGCCTATGGTGAACGGGAGAAGCAGGAGATGCTCGGGATTACGGTTACTGACATTCCTGACGGAAGGCGTCTGTTTCTGCCGGAAGATTTCCCTGAGGGAGTGTATCCGTGGCGAAAGGATGAGACGGGTATCCGGGATGATATGATAAAAGAGCTCTGGAAAGTTGGCCGGCCGGAGAATAGACCACTTCCTGACGTGCCGCCGAAAGAGAAGAAGAAACCGGCTGTGAATAAAGCTGATCCGGATGTGGAGAAGAAGGCTGAACCAATAAATGAATCTGTTCAGTCCGAACCGGAAAATCCGGTTCCTGAACCTAATGATCAACCCTCGTCAGAGAACGGAGGTGCGCTATGAGCAATGGTAAAAAGAGTGTCTGTTATAATGTGCCGATTGGGCCGATTCATCCGGCGCTTAAAGAACCCTGTCTCTTCACGTTTGCGATGAACGGCGAAGTCGTCGAAGAGGCAGATTTTGCGCCGGGTAAAGCACACCGTGGTATTGAGTGGATGGGTATGCGTCGGAATCCGGTGCAGATTGTCCATCTGACAGATCGAATCTGTGGCATCTGTGGTGTTTCTCACACGCTGGCATTTGCCCGTGCCGTGGAGCAGATTGTGGAAATTGAGGTGCCGGAACGTGCTGATTATGTCCGGACAATTATTGCTGAGTTTGAACGAATTCAGTCCCATCTGCTCTGGGCGGGTGTCGCTGCTCACGAACTGGGATTTGATACCCTTTTCCACCTTGCCTGGCAGGTCCGGGAAGAATCGGTTGATGTTGTTGAGTATATTACCGGCAACCGGATCAATTATGGTATTATCCAGGTTGGTGGGGTACGCCGTGACATCAGGCCCGAACAATACGACCGGATTTTAAAAGGTCTTACATACTATGAAGATGTAGCCGGAAAACTCCTGAAACTCTTTTTGGATGATAAGACGATTGCTATTCGCAGTAAAAA
>CAZBGM010000013.1:9390-22186 GCA_964491505.1 uncultured Methanomicrobiaceae archaeon
GAAAACTCCTGAAACTCTTTTTGGATGATAAGACGATTGCTATTCGCAGTAAAAACTGTGGGGTGCTTACCTATGAGGATGCCCTGAAGCTTTGCTGTGTTGGGCCAACAACACGTGCTTCAGGCGTGAATATGGATGTACGCCAGGATGCCCCGTATGCGGCCTACGGTGATATTGACGTCCGGACAATTCTGCCGGATGTGTACCGTGATGGGAATGTGTACCGTGATGGGATCTATGGAGATGTGTATGATCGCATTGTGGTTCGGATCTTTGAAGTGCTCCAGTCGCTTGAGATTATCAGAACCTGTCTGGATCAGATGCCTCCCGGTCCGGTACTCTGGGAGGAGAAATATCCGAAACTTCTTGCTGCCTGCAAAAAGGCAACCGGTGAAGCGGTCACCAGTGTAGAGGCACCACGTGGTGAGTGTGTCCATTATCTCCGGATGAATGCGAGTGAGAATCCGGAGGCCTGGAAAGTTAAGGCTTCGACCTATTCGAATCAGCTTGCTTGGCTGAAGATGGTGGCCGGTGAACAACTGGCGGATATTCCGATTATTGTTGCATCTATCGATCCATGTATGTCCTGTACGGACCGGGTCACCCTGATCAAGGGTTCTGGTCCGGAGATTATTACTAAAGAGGGTCTGCACCGTCTCTCAGTTGAAAAGACACGGAGGATTTTGCCATGAGTCTGGCCATTGATCTTGGTGTGGTTGTTGGGGGGACCATTGCCATCAGTATCTTTGGGATTGTGTTTGGTTTCTTTCTGTTAGGAGTTGACCGCCGGATTCACGCTCACATGCAGGCCCGGGTCGGACCAATGATTCGTCAGCCGTTTCGGGATCTTGCAAAACTTTTAGCGAAGACGTCAGTGGTACCGGATAATGCAGTTGCTTCGATCTTCAATCTGGCACCGGTCATTGCTCTGGCCGGAGCGATTGTGGTGCTTTTGTACCTACCGTTTGGAAGTTTTGCGCTACCACTCTTTGGTGGATGGGGTGACCTGATTCTTATTCTTTATCTGCTGACGATTCCGTCTCTTGCGATGGTGGCCGGAGGTTTTGCTTCTTCATCACCGTATGCAACGATTGGGGCACAGCGTGAAATGGTTACGATGATTGCCTATGAGTTCCCTCTGGCAATTGCTATCGTGGCAGTTGCCTGGCGACTTTCGGTTGCCGGGGTCGCGAATCCTTTTACAGTTGGTGCTGTTGCGGCAAATCCGGTATGGGGTGTCGTGGGACCACTGGGTCTGATTGGATTTTTGATTCTTTTTGTGGTGCTTGCCTGGGTGACCCCGGCTGAACTTTCACGGGTTCCCTGTGATACGCCGGAAGCAGAGACTGAACTCTGTGGCGGTATTCTGGTTGAGTATTCAGGAAGAAACTTAGGTCTTTTCTCGGCAGCAATGGGTGTGAAAACAGTGGCAATGGTATCCCTTGCGGTGGTTCTTTTCCTGCCCTGGAATATTGCCGGAGTGCTTGGTCTTTCCGGAACTGTGGCGTATGCTGCGGATTTTATCTTCTATGTTCTTAAGGTATTACTGGTGATGATTGTTTCAGTTACGCTTCTTCGGACCGGTATGGCACGGTTCAGGATTAATCACGTGGTTACGATGTACTGGGGGATTCTTGGTATTGCTGGCCTGGTTGGTCTGGCACTCATTATGGCCGATGTCTTTCTTGGTATGGGAGTGATCGCATGAGTCTTCTGCCCGCTATTCCGAGTATTATAAAGCAGGTCTTTAAGAAACCGGCAACAAATCTCTTCCCGGCAAAGTATCTGCCACCCTCGATTACTGACTATATGAAAGCAGTCGGTGAGGGGAAAGCAGCAATGCATCCCCCGATTGCCATTCCTGAAAATTTCCGGGGTCGGATAACCTATGATCATGATACCTGTATTGGGTGTAAGATCTGTATCAGAGTCTGTCCGGCTCATGCGATTGAGTTTCTGAACGAGACGAAGACGATTCGGATTTACGTGGATCAGTGTATCTTCTGTGGGCAATGTAATGATGCCTGCCCGGTTTCGTGTCTGCATATGAGCGGGGATTTCTTCCTTGCCAATGAGGACCGTTACGCTGAAAGTCTGATTGTAGAATAGTAAAAAAGAGTAATTTATGGATGGAAACCATCCTGAATACTTTCATTTTTCAGTTTTCTCGAATCTCTGACGATTTAGTTCTGAGATTTCCTTTAATTGACATATTGGACTTTTTTTCAGAAAATAATAAGGTCTTCCGGGTAAGAAGGTATCTTATGCTTACGATTTTGAACCGGAGTCATGAGAATGTGATAGGTATTGAAGCCTCGGAAATAATCACCGAATCTGATATTGAAGAAATTGTACCACATTTTGATGCACTTATTGAGAAATATGGCAAAATCAACTGGCTCATCATCATAAAAACGTCAAGGTATGCAACCTTGCGGGCGATGTACGCAGATCTGATGTGGCTGATTAAGAACCTGAAACACTTTGACCGGATGGCTATTGTCGGCGATAAAAAGTGGGAAGAGCTTGTGATAAAAGCTGACGGTCTTATCTTTGGCGAGAGATATTTTGATATTTCACAGATGAGTGAAGCCTGGGATTATGTTGAAGGGAAGATTCCGTAAAAGACAGTATTGGTAACTTCACCGAAATATTTAATTTTTTGTCTTCTTCCTTCATTGTTTCTTTCTTCTGATTTTCTCTTTTTAGAATCCCGTTGGTTTTATCCGGCGCCTATCTTGTGAGAAAGGGGGAAATGCATACTTATTTCACTCCAGAAGGGACACGTTCATCTACATGGAATTTCTCCTGATCGCCGTTGCCATTCTTCTGACCGGAGTTGTGGCTGGATTTTTCTCAGGCATGCTTGGGGTTGGGGGAACGTTCATTTTAACGCCGGTATCGTACTGGATTTTTACTGACATGCTACATATCGAACCGACGATTGCGATTCGGGTCTCGTTCGCCACAAGTCTTGCTGTGGTCCTCGTGACAACAATCTCCGGTGCATGGGGGCACCGGTGTAAGAAATGCGTTCTGCTTCGTGCCGGAATAATTACCGGTTGTGCGGGTCTTTGTGGTGGTCTTCTGGGTGGCAGCATTGCAACCCGTATCCATGGCGATACTCTGGCATTTTTGTTTGCCGGGTTGCTACTGGTCGTGTCGGTCAGTATGGTGCGAAAACGATATGAGTATGAGATGGGGGATATCACTCAATGTTCAGTGGTGTTTTTGGTTCTCATCGGTCTCTTTGCCGGGTTTTGTTCCGGACTTCTGGGCATTGGTGGGGGGCTAATCATTGTTCCCGCTTTTGTGATATTCTGCCGGTTTCCGACCCATAACGCTGTCGGCACCTCTGCGGTGTTTATGCTGATTACGGTGATGGGTAGTCTGGTTCCTTATATTCTCAATGGACCTGGTGCTGCCGTGTCACTGCCATTTCTCCATCTGGGATATATTGATTTGCGGGAATGGTTCCTTTTTATTGTTACTACCATTCCGATGTCGCTTGTTGGTGTCTGGGCAGCACACCGGATGAACGCTCAGTATCTGCGTTGGATACTTGCTGCCCTTCTCTTTTACAGTGGGATTCGGATGTTGTCGGGCATATTTTGAGCTTCACTCGTATCCGGCAGACATTGCTCTGTGGTCACCCTCTGATTCTCTCTAAAAAATTGGCTTTAAAATAGCGGGATATTTTCAAATCGGTTTTCTACAAGAATCCTGAGAAGTTGGTGCATTGCTATTTCGACTGATGATGAAAGTCCTTCGCCGTATCCGGTATCTTCCGGTTCGATACCAATGAATACGATCTCGCCAGCTGACTCTTTTAAAAAACCCATAAGCATTGAAACCGGCATCTGATGAGTGGCCATACCTGCTTCAGGCACGTTTTCTTCTGGAATTTTACAGAAGGTTCCGGGGGTTTTTCCCATAGCGGCAGCATCGATCAGAACTAATGTTTTCGGGTGGTTATTCCTGATCACTGAAGAGAAATTTTCAGGCACCGTGCCACAGTCCAGACTCATCCATCCCGGTGTAGAAAAAGCCCGTGCTATCATGACGCCGACCCCGTCGTCCTGCCGGAGTGTATTTCCCATGCCCATCAGAATATTCATAGTCTGCCTTTGAGATACAATATTTCACTTGTGAGGTATTAAATGGCTAATCAGAATTATGGAGTTGAAATACGAAAAACCTATAGGAATCCATTGATTTAGAAGTGCTGGTTTGAAATCCGGTATTGACTGCCGATAAAGAGAAAGACTATCAGAATAAAGGGGTGGATAACTATCCTTTCCACCCAATGGGGGTTTACCTCACGAGATACTGGTGGTGGCAAAACCATGAAGAATTCATTCAACAGGGAGGTTGTTGTTACTTTTAAGCAAAGGATAATGACTGCCACGCCTGTGTGCCTGATAATGTCGTTTTGTCAACTGGAGTGCGCTGGTTTCCTTTGCCCCGGTAAAGCGTTTCGTATTGGGTTTGGTGGTTGTCAGGTTTTGATACGAAACGCCACTTTCAATTGTCAGAGTGTTTAGATGGAAGGAAGCCAATGGCATTTTGGCCGTACATACATCTTCACAAATCTTCGTAGTTCCCATGCGGTAAAACCCATCGTTGATTATGGGCACCGTTGTACCAGACTATCATTAATCTAAAATGATATGTATTCTCGCGGCAGTAAACTTGACAAAAACAATCTCAGGCACAGTTTTCTGACCCTGAAGATTACAGAAAAAAGGAAGAATATTTTGATACGAATTGAATTTTGGTCTCTCTTAGGCTTTGTTTGTTGTTATTGCACAGAGGGTAACTCCTATACCCTTTCATAACGACACCCTATTCCTACCTTTCATCCGGGCATTTTGCCGTGTGCCAGATATTTTGAAAAGGAGTGATCGCCGATGAATGAAAAGCCTGAACATTCTGTCCTGAAGGAACTTCGTGATGAGATTGCGCTGTTAAGAAAGGATATTCACGGTTTTGGAAAAAGTCCTGGCGTAAGTTCCTTTTCCATCTGGCCGGATAATGTCAGTAATGAGTTTGTGGATAAGATTTATTCTGATTCGGTGGAACCAGTTGGTGAAGAACTACATTCAGGCATGGTAGTTTCCTGCCCGAAGCATGACCAGTGTCACCGGGCTTTTATGGATTTTCTGGAAGAGACGGGAATATATCGTGAAGATAGGAGTTATAATCCGGAAAATGCCCAGAAATATACTGAAAAACTTGCCTATCTCAAATCGACGGCGCCCTACCAGAAATGTTCACAGTGCTTTGAAGAAGCAGAGCGGCTTTTTGAAAAACAAAAAAACCTGATTTTCTCTCAATGCTCTTTGGATGAAAATGTTTCTGAAATGAAGGCTCTGGGATCGATTCCGGCCGAAGAGATGGTCTTATCATATATTGAGCCCCTTGCAAATCGCCATCGTTTTCTTATTGCTCGGATCCTTTTTGAGGGGGCCACGACGTTCTCCGAACTCTCAAAGAAGACAGGGCTTCGTTCAGGAAATCTTATTTTTCACCTGAAGAAATTACAGGAATCGGGTTGCATCACTCAGCACCATGAACGGGGTGATTATATATTGACGCAGAAAGGGTTGCTTCTTCTGAATGCCTATGTCAGTGTCTGGCAAAAGATCAATCATCCTGATTGATTTTCGGGTCTATTTTAGGGTTGGTTGGTTTTAGTTTTTGGTATCTGTTAGCCCACCTGTTGCTATTAATAAAAGAACCACGATACACTCTTCGTACCTGGAGTATCAAAATGAAGATCACTGACATCAGCAAACTCCCGATAAGTAAGAATCCGTATCAGGTGGATGCACGGCAAGTCTATGACAGTGAGTATGCCACTGCCGTAGTCATCACATTACAACCGTGAGAATCACTAAAAAAGCACATTACGCCGGTAGATGTCTTTTTCTATGTTCTTGAAGGAACCGGTATCGTTGAGATTGGGGATGAGCAGGAGACCATTACAAAGGATATGCTGGTGGAAAGTCCGGCAAAGATCCCACACCGCTGGTTAAACGAGAGTGACCGTGTCTTCAGGGTACTTGTCGTCAAGGTGCCCCGGCCGACAACAAAGACAAAGCTGCTCTGAATATATGGTAAATATAAGTAAGATGACATGATAGTTTCTCAGAGATCGATGACAAAAGAGCAGAAAATGGAGAAATAATATGAATGGTTTTGTGACGTCTATCCTCGGATTTGTGTATGCAATAGTTGGAATTCTGGTTTGTGCGGTGTTGTGGCAACGGGGTTATTTATCGCGAAAACGCACCGTTTTTCTTCTCATTCTGACTACCCTTGCCGGTTTCATCCTCTTCTCTCCCATTATACCCTGGCAATTTCAACAGCTTATCATACAGATTGCAACCGGAGAACCACTGATAGTTGCAGCTTTTATCGGATTGGCTCTTCTTTTATTGTTAACGTTTCTTTTTGGCAGAATATTCTGTGGGTATTTCTGTCCGGTTGGCGTTGTTCAGGAACTGGCGTCATGGATTATTCCGTGGAAGTGGCAGGTTCCTGATAGGAAAATTCCGATGGTGGTTCGGTTTGTGGTATTTTTAGGAATCATTGTTTTGGCTTTCTTTTCAGTCAGCGTTTTGCAGATGATCGGTGTCGGTGCTTTTTTCCATCTCTCTGTATCTTCACTGGCTTTCTGGATCTTTGTTATCCTGATTCTTCTTTCAATAGTGGTCTATCGGCCTTTTTGTCGGTTCATTTGTCCGGTTGGGTTGCTGTTTGCGCCGTTCGCCTCCAAAAGCAGGTATGCCTTTGTCAGGACTGATGCCTGTATTAATTGTGGGAAATGTGAACGTGCGTGTCCAACTGGTGAGGCGGGGGCGGATGCTTCAAAGTCGGAATGTTATATGTGCGGACGCTGTGCGGAAGCCTGTCCGGTAGAAGGGGCGCTTATCTTTAAGAAAAGAGACTGATTGTCAGATTAATGGAATCACCTATTTTCCGGTCGGAGACCCTGAAGCATAACCGGAAAATTGTCCCTTTTGTTTCATGCTGATTGTGGGCAGGGATCTGACCCGGGAAAGGTCAACTCCTGAATTGAGGCAAAAAAATGATTAGTTCAGCTCCCACATTCCCTGATGGTATTCACTGCTGAGTATTCCCTCTTCAATGAGTCTTTCACGTTCAAGCTGAACATTTCGCCACCAGGTTAATTTCCCGTTGGGCAGGCGTCCAAGGTCTGCCGGGGTGAACGACGAACCAATGCGTTTCTCCATTTCGGTTCGAATATCGTTTGAAGTGGCCTTTCCGTCGTTATCTTTCAGGATTTCCAGCATGATCAGTCTTAGTTCTTCTGAGGGTGTGGTGTCATTTGACTGGTCACTTCCTTCGGTTTCATCGGAAGGTGAAAATGGTTGTTCCGTTTCCGGTTCATTTATTCGAATGATTCTGTTTCCTGTAGTCGATGGCGGAGAAGAACTTAAGATCTCGCGAAGGTTTTTTGGTTTTTTATCAGAAACCGTTTTTTGGAAGAGATCCGGTTCGGGTTGTTCTTCTTCAGGTACCGTATCAAAGATTTTTTCAGGTTCTTCATCAAAATCCGGAACCTCTTCCTGTTGAATCGGTTCAGTGACTTCCTGTGATTCTACCGGTTCTTCCGGTTCTTCATCAAAATCCGGAACCTCTTCCTGCTGAATGGTTTCGGTGACTTCCTGTTTTTCCACCTGTTCTTCCGGCTCCTCCTCAAAATCCGGAACCTCTTCCTGTTGAATGGTTTCGGTGACTTCCTGTTCTTCCACCGGTTCTTTCGGTTCTTCATTAAAATCCGGAATCTCTTCCTGCTGAATCGTTTCCGTAACTTCCTGTGGTTCTACCGGTTGTTCCGGTATTTCCTCCTCAGGTTCCGCTTCGGCCACACCGTCAAATTTGTTGAGGAGTGCTATCAGCTTGGCCTTAATGGTTTGTAGTGACTCTTTTGAACTGGTAATCTGTTTCCGGTGTTCCCTGAAATGGTCACGGAGTTGAAACAGGTCGTCCGGGACTGTTACGCTTGTTTTTTCAAGTTCAGTAATTGCATTCTCAACGGCTTTCAACTGTTCCTCAAGTTTCGAGTTGTCTTCTTCAGCCGTATGTTTCAGTTCATCAATTTGTGTGTCAAGTTCCCGAATTAGTCTGATAACATTTTCTACCATATCTTATCCTTCGATATTTTTTGTTCTCTCGTTGTGGTCCTTCCGTTTTGGTTTTCTTACGATGAAAATCACTTCGTAATTTATCATCAAAACAAGTATGAGGCTGGTGCCTCATACCTGTTTATTTTGGAAGTAGCCAATTCATAGCAACAATTCCTAATTTGAGGAATTTGTTCTGATAGGTATTATAGCTTTAGACTTTTTTGGCAGGAATTTCATTCAAATCTGGCTGAATAAGCTTTTTTAAAAAAATATTATATGGAATTGCCTCATTTTGATCGGTCTGCCAGAATGGTTTTAACAGCAAAAAGAGTTGGTGGCAATTGGATTCACTGGTGTATCATAATTGTCCAATGCTGAGAAAATCCGATCATCTTACTTTTTGGTGTTGTCCGTTGGCATTCCCGCCGAGCATACGCTCTCGCAAACGCGGCAGTGGGTAGTAGCACCGCCGGACGAGGGATCCGATGCTTTTTTCGTTTGGGCAGCATTTTTGTCTGCGTCCATTCTCCGTTGGCACCGTTCCCGCATATAGGTGCCACTGGCAAATGCATCACATGGACACTGTATATGGCAGGGAGCTTTACAATCCTTACAGGGATGAGTGTTGTAGCATGGGCTGCTGTGGCAGTTCAAGATCAACCCAGAGAGTCCGGAACCGGATTCTCGGACCGAAACCCGGAACTATTACCTGATTGTTTCTTCCGATGAAGCCAAGTCCGGCAAGTACAGCGGCATCTTTGAGATAGATTCCACCGTCGGTTATCTGGTAGGGAATGTCACACGCTTCGGTCTTTGCGGTGATCTTAAACCACCCGATGAGTTCAGTAGCAATATGATGAAGCAGACGATCTCCCGGAGTGCTTTTTCCTTCTTCCCACCAGTCAAGTTCCGGGATGGCGGGGT
Source organism: uncultured Methanomicrobiaceae archaeon (assembly GCA_964491505.1). GTDB lineage: Archaea > Halobacteriota > Methanomicrobia > Methanomicrobiales > Methanomicrobiaceae > CAZBGM01. The sequence goes on from CAZBGM010000013.1 coordinate 18,471, forward strand.
CATGATGAAGTCCCAGTACCAGAATCGTTCCGGTATCCGGTTGAAATAATGGCGGATCTCCTGCGAGGGCTGAGGGAGAGTCTTTTAGGCAGGTTGACGGTACTGTTGCTGCGACGGTGGCGCCAAGGGCATGGCTTATTGCAAGAGCCCGGTCAATGATTGTTCTTGGTGATTTCATTGATTTATCGGTTTTTTTCGTCTTGATCAGGCATAACCGGAGATTTCGTAGTCAATGGTACTTGTGCTGTCATGACAGGCTTCTCCGTAGATAAGGGTCTCCTCGATAGCCTGCCTGAGGAGAGTCGGATAAGCGGCCCCGATCATATCACGGATTGGTTTGCCATGACAGAAGAATTTGAAGGTTGGCGTGCTTTGAATGCCATATCTCTGAGCAATCCACCCGAAGGTAGCGGCATTGAGGAGTACAAATTGTATCGTTTCGTGAAATTCCTGTGCGTATTCAGCAAAGAACGGCTCCATTGCTTTGCAGTGCGAACAGCCCGGCAGATAAAACATTACGACTACCGGTAAATCAGCCTTCTCTACCAGTTTTTCCCAGGTACTATCTGTAGCTTCAGTTATGAAATCAGAAGTCATATTCCCACATGAGATATGATGATTTTCATTTGCTATAGTTGTATCTGGTTATGTGAAGTGGTGAAATTATTCAGAGCACAGTCATGTTTTGTTGGTTTGCTGAATGGTTCTGACAGCTATAATCTCAGGAATATCTTCTCCTCCGAGGAGTCGGGTAATTGCCTGTACATACGGTTCCTGTCGGGTCATGCTGGGTGATGTTTCGGGTTTGTGGCGATCGTTTTTTCGTCCCATCTGTGCGTGATTGGTTGCGATGAAGTGCAGAAAGTCTTCTTTAGGTAGTCCCCATCGTACATTGATTTTCAGGTGCACAATATCCCGGTTTTTTGGGTTCGGAAAGAGAAATGCCCGGGTACCTGGTAGCGGAACTGGTTTGCCACCGTTTGAAACTGAAAGAGCTATGACCAAGTCCCAGAGGGCGTTGCATGCCAGATTTCCCTGTGGACAGGTTCTGCAAAACCTGTTTGAAGGTGGCAGACCATCGCCTTCATAATAATGACAAAAATGAATATCCATTGGTTTTACCAATTTATGTATCAGTTTGTAGGTTTCACGGGGTGGTTCTTCTGATTACCGGGCATGAATGTACAGGTTGATCAGGGTTTTTGAGAATCAGCGTTTCCGGATACATCAATGTTTTGAACCTCCTGGTCCGGTGAAGACGGAATGAGCGGATAGTCATAGATTTTTCCGTTTTCCTCAATGCGAATCGAACAGACCCGTGTCATATACCATCCACCCTGTGGGGTGAGCCAGGCAGTACGCTCAAGAACTGGAACGACCTGACGACCAGTTAGATTAATCGGCTGTGCCGCGAATTTTTCTTTGAAATTCATATACTCTTCACCTGTTTGGTGTTGTGCTGAGCACATCGTGCGATATGTACGACCTGAGGCAGAAGAAGAACGGGTCGATCGATTCTGAAGGTGAGGTCGGTTTCCCCTTCCAAAATGATCGCATCAAAATCCGGAGTTATCTGAAGGTCAATCTCCGGGCAGGGGGTAAGGACTCCCCGAATGGCCTGAATATAGCCATATAATTCTCCGGTTGTCGCCGGCTCTCCGGTACCGCACCGGAATGCACAGTACCAGTGGTCGAATGATATGGAGTGGAAGATGGTTAGAAGCGGTTCATAGATACATTGGAGAAGATTGAGAATGTCCGTTGATCTCTTCTTCTTTTGCTCGTTCTGTTCATCGTCTGGTTCATCTTTTTTTTCTGATGTATTTGGTTCTCCGGCTTTTTGGTATAGGGTCCTGCCAGCGAGCCGTATGGTTGTTTTTCCATTCCTGTCGCCTTTGTGGTAGACGGAAACCGGTCCCCAGGAAAGGGAAAAAAGGAGCGATATAGTTGATGATAACGATGCCTGTCCGGTAAAAAGAAGGGGAATCTGCACGAGTAGACTTCCAACTATTAGCAGACCAGCTATGGCGATTAAAAGAAAAATCCAAACCATCAGAATAAAAAAGATCCAGTATTATGGTTCTTCAGGTTCTGGTTTCTCTTCGGCAATTGGTGCCGCCTTGGATTTAGTACGGCTTCTGATGGCCTCGGTGACCTGTGGAATAACCGCTTCGCCCAAGGTACTGATGATCTCGGCTATCTCGTTTTTCTTCTGAAGTGAAAGTACCTGTACTCCTTCCGGTCCTTCGATGTTTTTGTGCAGAATTACGAGAGCGACTGGTTTGACACCACCGCCAGCGCCTGAGCCGGCACCGCCCCCAGCCTTTTCGTTTTCCCCCTCGCCGACACCAAATCCAAAACCAAACTGTGCCACCGGAATGATGGTTTTATCGTCTGCCTCGATGGGTTCGCCCAGGATCGTATTGGCAGAGACAAGTTTGTCAAGTTCTTCCAGAGTTTTTTTTAGAAGTGCTTCGCCAGTCATTGGAGTTTCCTCATGGTTGAATGAATGTTACTAAATTTAATTCTGTCGTTTTTTGTGGTTCAGAGTCTTCTGACCTGACTGTCCTGTTGTGTCACCCGCCACCCACCACCCACCGGAGGAAATAATGTGATGAGATCGCCCTCTGAGAGAGGAGTGTCAATTCCTTTGATAAACTGAATATTCCGACCGTTATGGAGGATATTGACGAACTTTTTCAGCACTCCGGGACGTTCAAATGCCATCTCCTCAAATCCGGGGTACTGAATCATCAAATCATCAAGAAGATCTGAGATGGTTGTATTCTCCGCGATGGCGAGATCAATCTCTTTGTCCATCACATCGCGGAATGTGGCAAATGCTTTCACCCGGATATTCATACTTAAAACCGCTGACCAAATTCTCCGACCATTTTTATTCGGATGTCACCCTGCTTTGCTATTTATCTTCTAAAAAAGTAATTAGCTGGTCAGTCCCAGCTCTTTAAGTTTTTCCGGAGTAGGTCGACCTTCGTTGTCCCATCCCCGGGCTGCATAGTAATTGTCAAGAAGTGGCTGGCGTTCCCAGACACGTCCTTTGGGTGCCCCATCCTGGAGGGGTTCTTTTAACAGCCGATCGGGCAGAGTGTCATCCGCCTTAGTGTAGCCAACTTTCATATTGAACAGCTTCTGAAGGTTCCAGATCCGCTCTCCGATCAGGAGGAGATCTGTGGCATTCATCTTCATACCCGTCGTTGCGGCAATGAGGTCTGCGTAATCATCAGTGTCGAGAGCAAAGGATGTGAAAAGACATATCCCGGTAGCGTCAATGGATGAGGTAAGATCCTGAAAGGCCTTAACCCACAGGTCTTTTCCTTCACTGGTGTAGGGATCGAGCTTCTCGGGTGCCCCAAGAACTTCAGGCGAGATCATGTAACCATAGACATGGTCGCCACCACGAACGGAGGTCGCTGCCGCAAGGCCATATCCCTGAAGACCCCGGGGATCATATGCGGGAAGTTCCTGCTTCTTCACACTCATCGAAAGCTCAGGATGTCCATACTTTTCCGCAAACCGAAATGATCCATCGGCGAGTTCGGCCCCGAATGAGCGTCGGTATCCAATATCTTCGACCAGTTTGACCATATTTTCCGCGTCCCCAAATTTGATGCCGTCTTTAAGATATCCTTTCTCGGTCATTTCCATTGCACAGGCAATAGAAGTTGCTGCACCAATGGCATCAAGCCCAAGGTCAT
>CAZBGM010000014.1:0-1828 GCA_964491505.1 uncultured Methanomicrobiaceae archaeon
TGATGCTGGACGTCGTGATAGGGTAAGAGAAACCAGCCTGCTTCAAAAAAGGATTATGATTTGAAAAGAGCAGATCTGAATGCTGCTCTGGTATGCATGGTCATGGGTCAGAGCGGGCCGTACACCTTCATGTACATTAAACCAGCGCCGGGACACGTTCAGCAGAATGCGCTCGCAATCGCCTGAATAAAAAATCAACGAAATACATGATGAAAGCGCGGTATGTGCAGCCGTGCACCGATCTCCGCCCTCCGGACCTCACGAAGACGTGTCCGGGCTGTTTGCTCCAGCAGGGTGAGATCCCGCATCATCTCCCGCAGTCCGAGGATCTCATCACTGAGTTCCTCCTCCCGATCCATCCCGTTAATCAGCGCAAGCTCCCGTGAAAGGGGGGAGATCACAGGCCCGCCCTCCGGCCCGATCTCCTCCCCCGTTTCAGCGCCCGGTTGATAGCGTTGTCGGTCAGCGTCCAGACCGTGCCACCCGCGTCACGAAAGACCTTTTTTACGTACCCCTCATTTGCCAGCGCACTGATATCTCCGGATGAGTTCAGAATGCCTTTCGTCTGGGAAAAACGGAAATTCTTCCGACAAAAACGCCCATACAGCGCAATAATTGCATCCCGTTTCCAGTCGTTCCAGTTCAGCTGTGGCATGAACATCTCCCTGCCGGCAGAGGTACCCCGCCATCGCCGGATGCGCAGATAACCTCCACGTCATACTGCTCAGCCAGTGAATAGAGCGTATGGCCCTCATCGCAGAGTGCCCAGCCGGGCATAAGAAAGAGAGCGTCACAGCCTGCCAGAAGCGATTCGTTTGTCGCCTGAGCCGCCCGCAGTGCATAGAGCATCCGTGTGTCCGGATGGTGGCGCATTATCCAGTCCTGCACCAGAGACGGGCAGATCACCACCCATCCCCGTTCCCAGAGTTCCGTCAGTGCGTCACGGATCGTGCAGAGCGTTTTTGCGCCGGGAAAAGAGGGTGAAAGATAGATGATGCGTGTATCCCTGTTCATGTCTGCCCCATCCACACGCCTTCCATGATATGCCCGGCCAGAATGCCTTCATCTGAGAACGGTCGGTCATGGTTCGGTATGACAAGTCCCGCCTGCCGGAGTTCAGTGCAGGCCTTCTGAATCATAGGGGTATCTATATTCAGGGTACCCGGCAGCGAACCAATCGCTGCGTCAAAGGCACAGCTTCCGGTCTGTCTACGCACCCAAGCCGCGTATGCGATCAGAAACACCTGTGCTGACGGCTCTGAACAGCGAAAGGCCGAGGCACAGTTCGCAACCAGGGTCGGGAGGGTGCACGGTCCGCTCCGGTTCACTGCAGCAAGCAGATTTCTGCAGGGATCATCAGCGGTGCGGCGAATTGTTACTATGGGGGTGCCGGTCTCATCGACTGCGATTCCGACCGCCTGTAATATCCGGGCAGATGGATCACGAACTGACTCAGGAAGACAATGTGGCGTCGCACCTCTCAGACAGAAGAGCCGGTGTTTCTTAAAGGCAATCCCGGCAACATCCGGCATAGCCCGGAGGTTTCGCCTGATTGTGCCCTCGGTGTAATTGAGCAGAACAGCGATCTCACCGACGGTCCGGTACGGGCGTTCTGCAAGCACCCGGCGAATAGCCATCTTCAGCATTCAATTATTCCCCCGGACCGGTCAGCGCAGTCGAATGCAAAGCGCCGCTTCTCACGGTCGATCTCAAAACCCATGCGACGGACTGCACCGGAAACGTCCCGGTATTCCTCCCGAAGATCCTGATACGTGCTGCTCTTCTCTAACAGTTCGTCCGCCGCTCTCCTGCGTTTTCCGGCGTTCGA
>CAZBGM010000014.1:1928-5537 GCA_964491505.1 uncultured Methanomicrobiaceae archaeon
CTACATTGTGAGGCAGGGGGCTGCCACTTATTAATTGATTCATTCTTGTGTTGTACTTTTCAGACTGATTTGTTCATTTTGCGATTCCTGATCGTACCGTTTGTGTCTGTATCCTGGCTCATTCCTCCTGGCGGAGACAGATCTGCTTCCGCTTATCATACGGTTACTGGTGTCGGGGATAAGTAGGTTTTGAGGCTGCCGGAACTAAAAAAAAGAATCTACGGTACAACTGAAATTGGAAAAAAAGGGTGCCTGATACTGACAGCCCGAATAAAAAAAATATTATCGCTTCTTATTTTTCTTTGGTTTATCTTTTGACATAGACGTGATATCGACGACGTATTCATCACTCTTGCCAATGCCGATAACCATCTCGTCACTTTCTGCGAGCTTCTCAAGGTTGAGCTCGTAACTGCCCGGATTCACCACGCGGATACTTTCCACCCGGTCAAAGACCTGAGAGATGGTATCCTCCTCGGGATGCACCTCAAACTCCTCCTCTCCGGTCTCCTTTGCAAGCTCCTTCGTGGTCTTCTCCTCCAGAACGTCTTTGTGCCGGTCTTCCTCACGGACAAAAAGGAATTTTTTACCGCCACAGCTCGGACACCCTTTCAGAATCTCATTTGAACCGTCTGGAAATTCCCGGCCACATTTCGTGCACTTATGTGCCAATCTTGCTCACCTCAGCGTGACTGTACCCAGGCGCTGATAAAATCACTCTCTTTCTTGATAGTCTTCATCTGATCCGCAGGCCCGATGACCGTCAGCCGGCCACCCGAGCCTGATTTCTTCCCGAACATCTTGCCGAAAAAGCCCTGCTTCTCCTTCATAAACTCACGGGAATAGGTCTCCATCTCAATACCGGAAAACCCGTCAGGTGCAATCTCAAACATCGTCTTCTCAATCAGAAGGCTCTGCTCTTCAGGCGAAAGACCTTTTTCGAGAATAATGATATTCCCCTGCATTACATCGTCGAGAATCAGACGGACCTTCTCCATCATGGTCATCCGTTCCATCCGTTCTGCTGATATCATGTCGATCTGAACTCCCTGCATCATGATTCAAATCACCCAAAAACCTTAAGCATCTCTTTATAGAGTTTTTCGACATTGGTTCCATCAAGGCCGGAGATAGCGATGACGGGGTGTTGCGGGAAGGCACTGTTAATCCGCTTCGGTGCAGCGTCAGGCAGATCTGTCTTGTTTGCGACAATAAGGATCGGCAGACTTCTGCTCTCGATAATCCCGACGAGCATGATGTTGACCTGAGTGAAGGGATCCTGGGTTGCGTCCAGCATGTAGATGACCCCGTCGATATCCTCACGAAGCCAGTGCATCGCTTCAGCGACACCCTCCGTTGCCTCACGGGCACGGCGGATGGCCTCTTCCTTCTCAATGCCGTATTCGATAAATTCCTTATAATCGATCTTCGTCGTAACGCCGGGCGTATCAACAATATCAATTGTCAGGGAATGTCCGCTGTCGTCTTTGATCTCAATACCTTCTTTACGGCGTGCCCGTCGGGTCTCATGCGGAATTTCGCTTACCGGTCCAACTACGTCGCCGGTCCAGTCGCGGACAATCCGGTTGGAGAGCGTTGTCTTTCCTGCATTGGGGGGGCCATAAATGCCAATCTTCGTCTGTTTTTTAGAGAAGATAGCCTTCAGGTATTTCGATATCTTCTTTTTTGTTTTAATCAGAAAACCCATGGAGGTGCCTCATGTATCAAAAATTTAATCATACTCTATTTTTTTCCCAAAAATATAACACTATTGTTATGCAATTTCAATGAGAATGTAAAGATTTCGGCGTGATTCCAGCGTATGTAACATCCTTTTATACAAAGGCGTCAAAGTTACGATTGTTACTACCTGAGCGGTCATGACAGAACCTCTGCCCGGCCGTTTCAGGACTAAATGAGGAGGTGATTCATGTGAGCAATAATAGTTTAGATGCAGGCCACTTTGAGACCCGTGTACCTCTCAGGGAAGTTATGCGGTATTCCGTCATGACGGTTCAGTTGGAGGCAACAGCCGAAGCAGCAGCACAGAAAATGTGCACTGAGAAAGTCGGTAGCTGTATTGTTCTCCAGAAGAACAAGCCAACGGGGATTGTCACAGAAGAGGATTTGAGCTGCAAACTGGTAGCCAAAAATCTTCTTCCCAGTGATGTCCGTGTCAGTACGATTATGAGCACACCGCTCATAACCATCGACGTCGGAAAAACCGTGATGGATGCTGCTCATATGATGGTCAGTCACCGCGTCCGTCGCCTTCCGGTAGTGGAAGACGGTCAGGTTATCGGCATTGTTACCGTCCGTGATCTCTTCTCGGTCGCATCCGAGATGAATGAGATAATGTCAGACCTCGTAGAGATTCGATCTCATGTTGAGATGGATGCCGGGGTCTGTGACGCGTGCGGGGCAATGGCCGACGACCTCAAACGGGTTGATGACCGGATGCTCTGTTCCCGGTGCCGCTGGGAAGAGAATCTGGTATAATCGTCGGTGCTCCCCTCCCAATAGGTGGTTTATCCACCTCGTACCGTTTTCTGGATATATTAATAAGTGGAGAGCTGGCGGGGCTATTCTGCCACCTTCATGAACGATTTGATGAACGGGATGTTTCCGTATTCATCATACAAGAGGAATCATATTATTCATGCCGGGAAAATACAATGGAGAGACGCAGCACACGTCCATCTCTCCGGCAGCAAAGGTAGGTGAACTGGCGACACTGGATGTTGTTTCAGTTCCCCAGACAACGAACATTCTCAGTGCCGTACGGACGATGACTGACCATTGGTTCAGGCGTCTGCCGGTTACCGACGCGGGGACCGGAAACCTGCGGGGGATTGTTACCGCAGGTGACATCCTGAACCTGTTCGGTGGCGGCGGGAAGTATAATCTGGTAAAAGTCAGGCACAAGGGGAATCTCCTTGCTGCGCTGAATGAACCGATCCGTGAGATCATGACGACACATCTCCTTACGGCGAATCCCGATTCGACCGCAAAAGATGTGGTTGGGATGATGATTGAGAAGCAGTGTGGTGGTATTCCGCTGGTGGACGATGATAACCATCTCTGTGGGATTCTCACGGAGTGGGATATGCTCCGTGCAATATCGGTTCGTGATACGGGGCACTGTGTCTCAGATGTGATGACGTCATCACCTCAGGTTATTTCACCGGAAGATACGCTGCAGATGGCGACGCAGGAGATGGTTCATAATAAGTTCCGCCGCCTGCCGGTTGTCAGTGAGGATGTGCTCTTTGGGATGCTGACTGTGATGGATGTAATTCGCTTCATCGGTGATGGTACCATGTTTGAAGAGATGGTGACCGGAGATGTAGCCGATCTCATGAATAAACCGGTAGGGGATCTTGTGGATGGTCATCTCTATACGACGAGTCCCGGTGACGGTATTCAGGAGATTGCGCAAAAAATGCTGGAGAAGAATGTCGGGTCACTCCCGGTTATCGAAGACTCCCGTTTAGTGGGCATTGTAACAGAATTCGATCTGCTCCGGGCCTGTGCCCGGTTCTGAACAACATACGTGAAACGAAGTTTCAGGTATGTTTAAAGAAAATGGGCTCGTCATTTTCGGATGAA
>CAZBGM010000014.1:5637-22005 GCA_964491505.1 uncultured Methanomicrobiaceae archaeon
CAAAGAGGGCAAGATCGCTGGCATCCTCACAAAGGAAGCGCTGCTGGTCGCTCTCTGATTATACTCTTTTTTTACTGCCGGGCATGTGCTCCGAAGCGTGGGTACAAACGCAGACGATGACAATCACTCGTTAGCACTATTATATAATATCCTGAAAAACCGAACAAGTACCCACGATATCAGGATATAATTCTCATGACAATGCAGCGAGTACGCCCGGTCCGGCCGGAAACAAATATTTCAACTCTGCTTGACCAGATGGCCAACACAGGATTTCAGGGCAGAAAACTTGGTGAGGCATGTGCTGCGTGGCGCAGCATGATTGACGACCCCTCGTGTACGATTCTTCTGGGCCTTTCCGGTGCTATGATCCCGGCAGGAATGCAGGAATGCCTGATTGCGCTCGTTGAAAACCGATATGTGGACGGCATCGTCTCTACCGGTGCCAATATGTTTCACGATATCTGTGAACATCTTGGTATCCATCATTATATGGGATCTCATCATGTTGACGATACTGAACTGTATGAGCAGGGCATCGACCGGATATACGATGTCTTTGCCCATGAGGATGAGTTTCGTGATGTTGATGCACGCATCGCTTCGTTTGCTGCCTCTCTCCCCTCGTTCTCTGGTTCATCACGGGCCTTTATGGAAGAGCTGGGCAACTGGCTTACACGCGTTGCACCCGATGGGCGATCGCTCCTTGCCACCTGTGTCCGTGAGGGGGTGCCGGTCTTTGTTCCCGCGCTCGCCGATTCATCGATAGGTATTGGTCTTGTCATGGCGCGTCGTGACGGTGTGGATATTCAGGTCGATCAGATCGCAGACGCCGATGAGATCACGTGTCTTGTCGAACAGGCAGATGCGACCGGTGTTGTCTACCTTGGCGGCGGTGTACCCAAGAATTTTATCCAGCAGACACAGGTCGTTGCGTCGATTCATGGGCAGGAATGCGGTGGGCACCGCTATGCCGTGCAGTTTACCACTGACGCGCCACACTGGGGTGGGTTATCCGGCTGTACGTTCGACGAAGCAATTAGCTGGGGGAAAGAATCCCCAGCCGGGAAAAATGTGCAGTGTTTCTGTGACGTAACTATCGCTCTCCCGCTCGTCGTTTCTGCTCTTCTTGGTGGGATGGCGACCCGAAAAAATCCGCCTAAAATGGGGATATGACCCAAACCCTTAAAGGCCATCCTCTCGAAGTTTAATGGCACATTCATGGAGTGGCATCAGTAATGGTGTTGCGAGTGTCATACGGCACGAAATTTACTCTGTTGAGGTAGCCAAGCTTGGTATGGCGCGGGGTTGCTAACCCCGTGTCCCACTGGGACTCAGGGGTTCAAATCCCCTCCTCAGCGCTCACTCGCGAATGTAACAGTGAGGCATGTGAATGGAAGAACAGGAAATTAAATACTTCGTAAGGGTGGAAAACACCGATCTCGACGGGACGAAATCAGTACTGATTGCACTGACAGGTCTTGCGGGTATTGGTATGCACACGTCATGTACGATCGCGAAACTGGCAGAAGTTGATGCACGTAAAACCTTCGGCCTTTTGGACGAAGAAGGCGTTGACCGCATTCGTGAGGTTGTTGCAGACTATAAGGCCCGTGTGCCTACGTGGATGCTCAACCGTCAGAAAGACGTGTACACAGGTGAGGCAAAACAGCTTCTCGGGACTGATCTCCGGATGGCCATCGATGATGACATCAACCGGATGCGCAAGATTCGATGCTACCGTGGTATCCGGCACGAGACCGGCCAGAAAGTCCGTGGTCAGCGTACCAAATCGACCGGAAGGACAGGTTCGACTGTCGGTGTCCGGAGAAAGAAGAACTGATAACGTTTCGGTGGTGTTACTGTGAGATATCCAGGACAAAATAAGAAAAAATACGAAACCCCGAAACGTCGCTTCGAAAAAGCGCGTCTCGAGGATGAGACCAAACTTCTGATCGATTTCGGTCTGCGTAACAAGCGTGAACTCTGGAAAGCCCAGAGTGTGCTGCGACGGTACCGTCAGGCAGCCCGTGAACTGCTCGCCCTGAAATCAGGTTCGATGGATCTGGTACTGGTCGACAAAAAAGAGAACGAACTTATCGGTCACCTTACCCGGTACGGTCTCTTAAAGCCTGATGCCGGCATCGGTGATGTACTCGCTCTGAAGACTGAGGCTGAACTTGAGCGCCGCCTTCAGACACAGGTCTACCGCAAAGGTCTGGCACGCTCGCCAAAGCAGGCACGCCAGTTCATTACGCACGGGCATGTCGCCATCAACGGACGCAAAGTCTCGATTCCGGGATACCGTGTTCGTATTGAGGAAGAGAGCCAGATTACCTACTATGGCCACTCACCGCTGACAAACGACGTGCACCCTGAGCGTGAACGCATCGTGAAGTCCGGAGGTCGCTAATTATGGCTGACAGTAAAGAAAAGTGGGGCGTTGCCCACATCTATGCCTCGTTCAATAATACGGTTGTTACCGTAACCGATCTGACTGGTGCTGAAACAATCACTAAGTCCAGCGGTGGCATGGTTGTCAAACAGGCACGCAATGAAAGCTCACCCTATGCTGCAATGCAGATGGCAATCAATGTCGCCCACGCTGCCAAAGAAAAAGGCATCGTTGGCTTACATGTGAAAGTGCGGGCACCCGGAAGAGGCCGCCAACGCAGTCCCGGTCCGGGCGCTCAGGCAGCAATCCGTGCTCTTGCACGTGCAGGTATGCGGATTGGCAGAATTGAAGACGTCACACCTGTTGCCCATGACAGCATCCGCGCGAAAGGCGGACGGCGGGGCAGGAGAGTTTAGACCGATGGAGATCACATTCAGCAGGCTTGATGAAACCATCGCACGCTTTACGCTCTCGGGTGTGAATGCAGCATTTGCTAACTCATTCAGGCGGGCCATGCTCAGTGAAGTGCCGTCACTTGCCATCGAAGATGTTCTCATCTACGATAATACAAGTGCGCTCTTTGATGAGATGCTCGCACACCGTCTGGGCCTCATACCTCTGGAAACCGATCTCGACCTCTATGGGATGAAGAGCACCTGTTCCTGTGAAGGAGCCGGATGTACGCTCTGTCAGGCAATTTATACCTTGAGTGTCGAGGGTGCAGAGGGAGGTACCACCGTGTACTCCCGCGACCTGATCCCTCAGAACCCCAACGCAGCCCCGGTTGACGCCAATATCCCTATTGTCAAAATCGAGAAGAACCAGAAAGTTGTTCTTGAAGCCCGTGCCCAGCTTGGTACCGGGCGTGAGCATGTCAAATGGGAACCAACGCTAAGCTGTGGTTACATGAATTATCCGGTAATCACCGTAGCGGACAACTGTGATGGTTGCGGACGATGCGTGGACGAATGCCCGCGTGGAGTTCTGAAATCCGGTCCGAAGAGTGTAGAAGTAATCAGCGAAAAAATCGAGAACTGTTCGCTTTGCAGGCTCTGTGAACGTGCCTGTATTGCGAGTGGTATCGGCGAAGAGCCAGCAATCCGCATCTCCCATGATGAGACAAAATTTATTTTTGTTGTCGAGAGTGACGGTTCGCTTCCAGTGAAGCGGATCATGGAAGAAGCACTGCGCTGGCTCAAAGGAAAATCAGATAGCCTGGTGGATGTACTGAACGACATTTCCGGAGTGACGAGTTAATGGCAGCCAAAATTAAAAAGACAAACCCCCGCCTCGGTGCCCTTATGGCCACACTCAGGGACGCATCCCGAGAGAACGAAGCAGGTGTCTGGCGTGAAATAGCAAAGCGGCTTGAGACTTCCAGCAAAAATTATGCTGAAGTCAATCTAAGCAAGATCAACCGCTATGCAAAGGAGAACGAGACCATCATTGTACCAGGCAAGGTGCTTGGCAGTGGTGTTCTTGACCAGAAAGTATCTGTTGCAGCACTGAATTTCAGTGAGACGGCAGCACAGAAGATACAGATGAATAACGGACGGTGCATGAGTATTGAGGATCTTATCAATGAGAACCCCAAAGGCACTAAGGTACGGGTTCTGAGGTGAGATGACGATGGTAAATGTTATCGACGCAACCAACCTTCGCCTCGGCAGACTTGCCAGCATTGTTGCAAAAGGTGCCCTTGAAGGTGAAGAATTTGTCATCTTAAACTGCGAGAGTGCGGTAATTTCCGGGTCAAGATCTCATATCTATGAAAACTATGACCAGAAACGCAAACGCGGTTCAACAGAATTCGGACCATACTTCCCCCGCAGACCTGATCACATCATGAAGCGGACGATTCGTGGGATGGTTCCATACAAACGCGAGCGTGGTGCTGAAGCACTCAAGCGCGTCAAAGTGTATGTGGGCGTTCCTGAAGAATTTGAAGGAGTAGAAGTCATCACCTTTGATCAAGCACACATCGACAATATGTCGACACCGAAATATGTGACCCTGGGGTCAGTAAGTGACAAACTCGGGGCAAAGTACTAAAGGAGGTCAGTGAATTATGGCAAAAGTAATCAATACCAGCGGAAAGCGCAAGACCTCTGTCGCCCGTGCAACCGTAACCGAAGGACGTGGACGGGTCCGGATTAACTCCGTACCCCTTGAAATCTATGGGACTGAGATGATTCGGATGAAGATCTCAGAACCACTGATGCTCATGCCCGGTATTAACGACAATGTTGATGTAACAATCCACGTTGTCGGTGGCGGAATAATGGGCCAGACTGAGGCCGTGCGTACAGCACTGTCCCGAGGTCTTGTCCAGTGGCACAATGATCCAAAGATCAAAGATGTCTATCTTACGTATGACAGAACCCTGCTCGTGAACGACTCAAGGCAGAAAGAAGCCAAGAAGCCGCACGGTCGTGGAGCCCGCAAAAAGTTCCAGAAATCGTATCGTTAAGCTACAAATAGTAGTAAATAAATATAAACGAGATCGAAGTGTATGATACCAATCCGATGTTTTACGTGTGGGAAAGTCATTTCCACTTCATGGGAAGAGTTCAAGCAACGCAGAGATGCAGGTGAGGATCCTGAAAAAATCCTCAACGATCTCGGTTTGGACAGATACTGTTGCCGGCGAATGCTGCTCTCCCATAAAGAGATTATTGACGATCTCAACCCGTATCAATGATTGAGGCGGGGTCGTGGGGTAGCCTGGAATCCTATGGCGTTCGGGATGCTGTAACCTGAGTTCGAATCTCAGCGACCCCATTTCTTGTTATCAGTTTTACGGAGTCATAATGAAATCCTATACACGCTATGAAAGGGCCAGAATAATTGGCGCACGTTCTCTCCAAATCTCGATGGGAGCTCCGGTGCTCATCAAAACGGATCAGATGACTGATCCGCTTTTGATTGCAGAGGAAGAATTCCGTCAGGATATGATACCTATTACGGTGAAAAGAGCTTGATCATTGTAAGGAGAGTATGAAATGACAATTGAACAGATAAAACTCCGGACGATTCTCGACTCACGTGGGAATCCTACCGTTGAAGCAGACGTGATTACAGAGTTTGGCTTTGGACGTGCGGCAGCACCAAGTGGTGCTTCAACCGGCATGTATGAAGCCAAAGTCCTTCCACCACGGACAGCAATTGAAGCAGCTGAGACAAGTGTAATTCCTGCGCTTCTGGGGCAGAACGTTATGGATCAGGCAGGTATTGACAGTATGCTGCGTGATCTTGACGGAACCGGAGATTTCAGTGGTATTGGCGCCAACGTCGCCGTTGCTCTTTCACTGGCAACTGCAAAGGCAGCAGCAGACGAAGTTGGTCTGCCGCTGTTTACGTATCTTGGCGGAGCATTTGCAGCAGAGACTCCTCTTCCGCTCGGTAACATCATCGGTGGCGGGGCACACGCACCAAATGCGACGGACATCCAGGAGTTTCTGGTTATCCCGACCGGTGCGATGAACTCTGAAGAAGCGGTCTTTGCAAACGCTGCGGTTCATAAAAAGATAAAAGAGATTCTCTTTGCTCAGGGCAATGGATGCGGCAAGGGCGACGAGGGTGCATGGGCACCGTCGATCTCTGATGTTGCAGCCTTTGAGGTTGCCAAAGAGGCCATCAATGCTGTCTCTGACGAACTGATGATCGAGATTGATCTTGGTCTTGACGTGGCAGCAAGTGAACTCTACAAAGACGGCGTCTATACCTACCGTGATGCAAAACGCACCCCGGAAGAGCAGGTCGCCTATATTGCAGAGTTGGTCGACACCTACGACCTTGCATATGTTGAGGACCCGATGCAGGAAGAGGACTTCGATGGATTTGCGGCAATCACTGAGGCAGTGGGAGACCGCTGTCTTATCTGTGGTGACGACCTTTATGTCACCAACTCCGAGCGTCTTGAGATGGGTCTTGAGAAAGACTCATCGAATTGTATTCTCATAAAACCAAATCAGATTGGTACCCTCACCGATACCTACGAGACCATCTACATGGCACAGGCTTATGGCATGGAATGTGTAATGAGTCACCGGTCCGGTGAGACAACAGACGAAACCATTGCACATCTCGCAACCGCATTCGGGTGTATTTATCTTAAAGCCGGTGTAGTTGGCGGAGAGCGCATTGCCAAATTAAATGAACTCATACGAATTGAGGAGTTGCTATCGTGACACAAAGTTCCGAAATGGAGATTGAATTAACCGAGTCGCTGGTCCCTGTCGAGGAATACCTCGCAGCAGGCGTACATATCGGTACCCAGCAGAAGAGCAGTGATATGAAAAAGTTCATCTACCGCGTACGCGGAGACGGACTCTATATTCTTGATATTAAGCAGACCGACGAGCGGATCAAGACGGCAGCAGAGTTTCTGGCCTCTTTTGAAGGCCCGAAAGTTCTTGTCGTCACTGCCCGTCAATATGGCCAGTATCCGGCACGCAAATTTGCCCAGACCATTGGGGGCATTTCCAAAGTCGGACGCTTTATTCCCGGCATGCTGACCAACCAGCGTATCAGCGATTTCGTTGAACCTGATGTTGTTGTCGTGACTGACCCGATCGGTGATTCACAGGTTATCGAAGAGGCAGTCCAGACCGGCATTCCGGTTGTTGCTCTCTGTGATACCAATAATATGACAAAATGCATCGACCTCGTTATCCCGACCAACAACAAAGGTCGTAAGGCACTGGCGATGGTGTACTATCTCCTGACCCGCGAAGTTCTCGCCAAGCGTGGTATCGCTACCTCACTGGCTCTCGAAGACTTCGAAGTCGACCTCTACTAATTTTTTTCATCCCGTTTTGGGAGGACAAACAGTATGGCAGTACGACGACCTTCCTTTGCCGGGTCTTTCTACCCGGATGATCCTGCGAGTCTGCAGGCACTTCTTGAGAGATTTTTTTCTGCCGCAGCTGGCTTTCCCTCGTGTCATCCATATGGCATCGTTGTGCCTCATGCGGGCATTGCCATCTCCGGACGGATCGCAGCACGTTCGTTTGCGGCCATTGACCCGGAATTTACCGGAACGTTTGTGGTTATCGGCCCGAGTCATGCCGGCTATCCGACCTGCACGTCCACGTTAGACTGGGGCACGCCTCTTGGTACGGTGAAGACGAATCAGGCATTTGTTGAGGCTCTCCCTCTTCCCAAAGACGATGACGTGATGGCGGCACGAGAGAATTCTATTGAGGTGATGATGCCGTTTATCAGATACCGGTTTCCCCGGAGTTTGGTGGCGGTGATTCAAATGGGGAATCAGTCCTACGAACCGGCCCGGAGAGTTGCTGACGCAATTGTGCAGGCACAGAAAACAACTGGTGAGGAGATCGTCATTGTTGCTTCGTCGGATTATTCCCATTACGTGATGGAATCGGTGGCCGAGCGTCAGGATCACTATGTGATTGAGCCGCTTCTCTCTCTTGATATGCCGGAGATGTACCGTCGAATCCGTGAAGAGGCGGTGAGCACCTGTGGATATGGTCCGGTTGCGGCGATGGTAGAGGCAACGCGGCAGTTTGGGGCAACCCGTGCAGAATTGCTGGACTATAGTACCAGTGCCGAAGTAACCGGCGATCATTTTCAGGTCGTTGGGTATGCGGCCGTTGCGGTGGTGTAACCGGTGGCAACCTGGAGTGCACCCGGGAAAGTGTTTCTCTTCGGAGAACACGCTGTGGTGTATGGGAAACCCGGTATTGCGATGGCAATTAAGCCACGGGTACATGTGACGGTACGGAAAGGACGCTACCCGCCGACGCTGAAGTCGCCGTATCTTGAATCCTGTTTTCATGAATTTGGGGTGACCGGAAGTTTGTATATTAACTCCCAGCTGCCGAGTTCATCGGGTCTGGGGTCGTCTGCTGCGGTGACTGTGGCGACGCTCTCTGCGATAAACGACGAATACGGCTTTAAGCAGACCCGTGAGGAGATAGCCCAAATTGCCTATGGGATTGAAAAACGGGTCCAGCTCGGAAGGGCGAGTCCGACTGATACTCAGGTGGCGACCTACGGCGGTATCGTGATGATGAAAAATGGCATCCGCCGCTCTCTCCCGCCACAGGATTTTCAGCTGGTTATCGGTAACACGCAGATTTCCCATTCGACCGCACAGCTTGTGGAGGACGTGGCAGACTTTCGGCGTGAGCATCCGGCTGTGGCAGGGTCACTGATTGACGCGATTGAGACCGTGACACGGGAGGCCCTCTTTCATCTGCAGGACCAGGAGTGCCTTGGCCGGTACATGAATATCAATCACGCCTTGTTAGATGCCCTTGGTGTGGGTCATCCGATGCTAACAAAGCTCGTCACCGCTGCCCGTGATGCGGGTGCCTATGGTGCAAAAATGACCGGGGCCGGCGGTGGCGGGAGTATGATTGCTCTCTGTCCTAAACGGGAGAAAAAGCGGGTTGCCAAGGCTATTGACGTGGCCGGCGGGCGCTCGATTGTCACGTCAATTGATACGGAAGGGGTGAGAAAAGAAAAATGAACCCATCAGAAACGATGATTCTGAAACTGGGCGGCAGCGTGATCACCGATAAGTCAGGGGACTGTGCGGTTGATCACGGGCGACTTCGGTTCGTTGCCCATGAAATAGCGAAAAGATCAGACAAAATCCGTCTGGTTGTTGTGCACGGGGCCGGTTCCTGCGGGCATCCGGAAGCACACCGACACCACCTTGATAAAGGGGTAGATTATAATAATAAAGCAGGTATCGCTATCACACACGCAGCAGTGAGTACACTCAACGCTGCAGTGGTAGACGCACTACGGGCCGAGGGGGTAGACGCAATCGGCGTTCATCCTCTGGGTTCGTGTGTTGCAGAAAACGGACGTCTCAGAACTTTCGAATGCGGACCGCTCAGGGCTATGCTTGAGTTGGGAATAGTGCCGGTTCTTCATGGTGATGTGGTCATGGATGACAGCAGAGGAGCATGTATTGTCTCCGGGGATCAGCTGGTCAGAATGCTTCCACAACAGATTCCGGTAAACCGGATTGGTCTTGCGACCGATGTGGAGGGGGTACTGGACGATGGAACTGTGGTAAAAGAGATCAGGCCTGAAACGGTCGGGACTCTTACACTTACTGCCTCGGGCCATACCGATGTGACCGGCGGTATGAAAGGGAAGATTGAGGAACTTCTTCAACTTGCAGAAGAAGGGACTGAATCAGAGATCTTTCATATACTTCGCCTTGGTGACTTCCTCGATAATGTGGAGAACGGCGGAACGCGTGTTCTGAAATAACCGGGAACGTCAGGCACCTGCACAGGAACCGGTTGAATGTACCGGAAAATCACAAAGTGATTTCAGTCGCAAATGATTGCTGTGCAGTGGCCTGGTACAATAGGATCAACGAATAACGATGAAGAAAAGAGTCGGGGCGGAGTCTGATACGCTGAAGTATCAGACCTCCTCCCGGAAAAAAGAACATCTGCTCATTTGTGCTCAAAAGGCGGTGGAGAGTGGAGAGAGTGGTTTTGCCGATATCCAGCTAGTACATAATGCCCTGCCGGAATGTTCGATGGACGCCATCGACCTGTCAGCACGCTTTCTTGGTAAGAACCTGAAATCACCGGTGTTTATTGCGGCGATGACCGGCGGGCATCCGGATACGCTTGAGGTCAACAAAAACCTCGCCCGTGCGGCGCAGAAATATGGCCTAGGTATGGGTGTGGGGTCGCAACGTGCTGCCCTTGAGAACCCGGATTTTGCTGAAAGTTTCACGATCGTCCGTGATGAGGCTCCTGATGCCTTTTTATGCGCCAATCTCGGTGCAGTACAGCTTCGGGATCATGGGCCAGAATGGGCGGACAGAAGCGTTGAGATGATCGATGCCGATGCCCTTTGCGTTCATTTAAATCCGATGCAGGAGGCGATCCAGCCGGAAGGTGACCATGATACGTCCGGTTGTCTTGCGGCGATTGCTGAGCTATGTGAAAGTTCCCGGTATCCGGTTATTGTAAAAGAAACGGGCTGTGGTATCTCGGCAGAGGCAGCAGAAAAGCTCTGGGCGTCAGGCGTCAGCGCACTGGATGTCGGTGGTCTTGGCGGTACGAGCTGGGCAGCGGTTGAACTGGTACGGGCTGATACCCCGGCACTTCGGCGACTGGGAGAACATTTTGCGGACTGGGGTATCCCGACTGCACTATCCGTTCTCGAGGCACAGCAGGGTGACGGTCCGGTTATCGCAACCGGTGGTCTGCGTTCAGGGACCGATGTTGCTAAAGCAATCGCTCTGGGAGCAACGCTTTCCGGTATGGCACTCCCGTTCCTTGCCCCGGCGATGGAACATGCTGAGGCGCTTGATGCGACGATAGAACAGATACACAAAGAACTGCGGGTTGCCATGTATTGCACTGGCGCAAAGAATCTGCAGGAACTCAAGAGAATACGATACTATATGACCGGCAGGCTTGCCGCGATGGTAAAATCCAGGTAAATACGGAGTAATAATGGATATAGAAATAATTCCTGTCGGCGGCTACAACGAAGTTGGCAGAAATATGACCGCAGTACGCTGTGGCAGAGAGATAGTTATCTTTGATATGGGGCTTCGGCTCGATCAGATCATGATCCACGAGGACGCAGAAGTTGAAAATATGCACTCGCTGGATCTCATTGAGATGAAAGCAATCCCTGACGATACGATTATGAATTCAATCGAGGGGACCGTGAAGGCGATTGTCTGCACCCACGGTCACCTTGACCACATCGGTGCGATTCCAAAACTGGCTCACCGGTACAATGCCCCGATTATTGGTACACCCTATACGGCAAAACTCATCGAACAGCAGATTGAAGGGGAGCAGAAATTTTCAGTCAATAACAAGATCATCCCCTTAAATCCGGGACGCCGCTTCTCGATCTCACAGAATCTGGTCTTGGAACTCGTACGGGTTCAGCATTCAATTATCGAGACGGTCATGGCTGTTCTACACACCAAATACGGCTCGGTCATCTATGCAAACGATTTCAAACTTGACCGGACACCAACTATGGGACTACCTCCTGATATTCCCCGTCTGCGTGAGATTGGCAAAGAAGGTGTGGTTGCCTATATCACTGAGAGTGTAAACGTCAACATGCCAGGTATCTGCCCGGGTGAACAGGTGGCAAAACAACTCGTAACAGAAGTGATGAAGTCCCTTGAGGACGATAAAAACGGGATTTTAGTGAGTGCCTTTTCGTCTAATATTGCACGGGTGAAGATGATTGCTGAAGCAGCACTCGAGATTGGGCGAAAACCTATGATTCTTGGTCGGTCAATGGAGCGGTATTCATCAACGGCTGAGCAGATGAAGCTCGTGGAGCTACCGCCCAATATGGGAATGTACGGCAACCGGCGCACGGCAGACCGGGCCTTTAAACGGATTATGAAAGAGGGCAAAGAGAAATTTGTACCGATTATCACCGGTAGTCAGGGTGAACCCGGAGCGGTTCTGACTCGCATTGCGAAAGGAAATACGCCGTTTAAGGTTGAAAATGGCGATAATATTCTGTACAGTGCGAAAGTAATCCCGAATCCCATGAACTACGGTCAGCGCCATAATCAGGAAGTGCTCCTGAAAATGCGTGGTGCACGACTGTATGAGAACCTGCATGTCAGTGGCCATGCGTATCGGGAAGAGCATTATCAGATGATTCACCTCTTAAACCCGGCTCATATTATTCCGTCACACGGTGATATCGATATGACCGGTGGGTACATGAAGCTGGCAGAAGGATGCGGCTATAAACTCAATGATAATCTTCACCTCGTCAGGAACGGACAGAGGCTGAAACTGGACTAAGGGGCAGATTATAATATGGAACTTACCACGTATCTTGAACAGACCGCAGAAGAGGTCGATCTTTCACTCCACCGGTTCTTTGGTATGGCTGGTGGCGAACTAAATAAGGCAAGCAATCACCTGCTCATGGCAGGGGGGAAACGCCTTCGTCCGGCAGTAACCCTGCTGGGTGCTGAAGCGGTGAAAAAAGGGAGCTCTCAGGATATTCTTGCAGCAGCACTGGCACTGGAGGTAACCCACACATTCACACTCGTCCATGATGATATCATGGATGCTGATTCCACCCGGCGTGGTGTCCCGACGGTTCATGTTGTCTGGGACGAGCCCACTGCGATTCTTGCCGGTGATGTCCTTTTTGCTGAAGCCTTTGAACTGGTTTGTAACTCGATTGCCGACGATAAAGCGAAGGTGCGTGCGGTGACCATGCTTGCCCGGACCTGTGCTGAGATCTGTCAGGGGCAGTATCTTGATATGGCCTTTGAGGGGCGCTCAGATGTGGACCCGGGTGAATATATTGAGATGGTCAGTAAGAAGACTGGTGTCCTGTATGCTGCTGCCGCGGCGATTGGCGGTACGCTTGCCGGGGGAAATGTGCAGCAGGTCCAGGCCCTCTATGACTGGGGTATTCACTCAGGAATTGCCTTCCAGATTCAGGACGATCTCATTGATATTATGGCACTTACGGAAAAGACCGGCAAGGACCGTGCGTCTGATCTGCGTGAAGGGAAACAGACTCTGATTGCGATTCTCGCTCAGGAAAAAGGTCTTGATCTGACGCCCTACCGAAAGGAAAATCTCACTGAAGCTGAGATTGATGAGGCTATAGCCCTCTTAGAGCAGGAAGGTGTCATCGCTGCGGTGCAGGCTGTAGCAGCAGACCGTGTGGAGCGTGCCAAAAAGGTGCTTACGATTCTCCCGGACTGCGAGGAACGGCGTCTTCTTGGAGAGATTACGGATTTCTTTGTAACCCGCGGGTACTAATATACGGAGGATATCTGCTTGACAACTGATCCCCGTTCCTTTTTTATTCTGTATGCACTTGAGAACGCGGTCCGGCACCAGAATATCCCGAAGGCGGGTTCGGTGCTGGGTGCGTTGTTAGGTGCCCATCCTGAATTCCGGACAAAGGCAAAGGAACTCACCGGAATCCTTGCTGAAGTGCTTGCAGAGGTGGAAGCACTTTCTCCTGAAGAGCGTGAAGCACGTCTGCGTGAGGAAGCGCCGGAGATGCTTGCGAAGAAAGAGAAGAAGGAGAAAAAGACCGGTCTTGCGCCCCTTGATGACGTGCCTGAAGGAGGGGTTGTCGTCCGGTTTGCCCCGAACCCCAGCGGTCCGCTCCATCTCGGACATGCCCGTGCTGCATATCTCAATGACTATTATGTCCGTGAGTATGGCGGCCGGTATGTGATTCGCATTGAGGATACCGACCCGAAACGGATAGAGCCGGAGAACTATGGTCTTCTGATGGAGGATCTGGAATGGCTCGGCCTTAAGAACACTGAATATTTCTATCAGAGCGACCGCCTGGATATCTATTATGAGTATGGCCGAAAACTCATTGAGATGGGCGGGGCGTATCTCTGTACCTGTGACTCAGAAACGTTTCGTGAGCTCAAGAACAGTAAAAAACCCTGCCCCTGTCGGGATCGTGCTGTTGAAGAGAACATAACGCTCTGGGAGCAGATGCTTGCCGGAGAATTTGCCGAAGGGACGATTGCCGTGCGGGTGAAAACAGAGATTGACCACCCGGACCCGGCAATGCGTGACTTTGCGATATTCCGCATTGTGGCAAGTCCGCCCCATCCACGGGTGGAGGCACGGGTGTATCCGATGATGAACTTCTCGGTCACGGTCGATGACCATCTGCTGGGCATGACGCATGTCATCCGTGGAAAGGATCATATCGCTAACGCAAAACGCCAGCGCTATATCTATGAATACTTTGGCTGGACTGAACCGGCGTTCTTCCATTATGGCCGGATGTCCGTTGGGGACGTGGTGCTCTCAACCTCGGCGATGAAAGCAGGTATCGCTGAAGGAACCTACTCCGGCTGGGACGATATTCATCTGGGAACCTTAAAGGCGATTGCCCGGCGTGGTATTCAGGCAGAAGCGGTGCGAAAGGCGATGGTGTTAATCGGGATGGGCCAGACAGATATCACCTTCTCGTGGGAGAATCTGTTCTCAGCGAACAAGGAACTGGTCGACCCGGTCGCCCACCGGTATTTCTTTGTCCCTGACCCGGTGACCTGTACGATTGCCGGAGCAAAACCGGCGACAGCCATTATTCCCAAACATCCGAACGATGCCTCGGCAGGCGTGCGTGAACTCTCCTTTGAGCAGAAAGTCTGTGTTGCACGAAGTGATCTGGAGGGTGTGACGATGGTCCGGTTAAAAGATCTCTTCAATGTCACGGTCGGAAAATCAGAGGATGGCCGGTTTACGCTTACCTATGCGGGAGATTCCTTAGATGAGGTCCGGGCGGCCAAAGGCCGGATTATCCAGTGGCTTCCTGATGAGGAGACGATTCCCTGCACCCTGCTCCGGCCTGACGGTGATATGAAGGGCGTCTGTGAACCGGCGGTTGCGCTGGAGGAGAACGGAGTAATTCAGTTCGAGAGGATTGGGTTTGCCCGGGTTGACGCGGTCGATAAAAAACACGGTGTGACAGCGTATTTTGCCCACCGCTAAGAATAAGGAGAGAAAAAGTGGCAAATATTAACGTATGTGTGGTCGGCGTCCCGGGATATGGTAAGACCATCGGGAAGAAAGGAACTGAGTCGGATATTATCTTTTACAACCTGAAGCGTGGCACTGATACCGTTACGATGCTCGAACCGGGACGGTATCCGGAACGGCTTGCTCCGCTCTATTATACAGCTTCAATGGCTGACATCGCTCTTCTGATCGTACCGGAGATTTCTCCGGAGTTTGGTGAGTGTGTCGTGATGCTGGATGCTCTTGGCATTAAGGCCGGGTATATTGTACTCCAGAACTATCTTGACCCGTCACAGGTCGAACCCCTTACCAAAGGCACAACGCTTGAAGGATTTACGTTCATTGACGACGATCCGGTTCAGATTCGTGAGCAGTTGCTGGCCGATGCCATAGGGTGGGATCATGGAACGCCGGTGCCGGACAACGGCGTTGTTGCCCTTGATCATGCCTTTAACGTGAAGGGTATCGGGACCGTGATTCTCGGCGGTGTGATAAGCGGGACGATTCGGCAGCATGAAACTGTCCGGATACTGCCGGGTGAAAAGACTGCCCAGATTCGCAGCATTCAGAAGCATGACGACGACACGGTCGAGGCATGGGAAGGCGACCGGGTGGGTCTGGCTCTTAAGAATATTACCGCTGATGATCTGGAACGGGGACAGGTTCTTACGACCAGTGAATCACTTGTGATCGGAACGACCATTCAGGGGCCGGTTAAGCTGGGCAGATTCTGGCGTATGCCTCTTAAAGAGGGCATGGTGCTTCATATCGGACACTGGATGCAGTTTGTGAACGGACGGATCTCTGAGGTTTCAGAGCGTGCTGACGGAGCACAGACAATTGTTGTTGAATGTGAGAAAGACCTGGTCTATATGCCGGGTGATACGGCGGTCTTACATTACCTTGATGCCGGAAAACTCCGGGTCGCCGGAACGATTACTATCGAGTAATCCACGTATCATTTTCTGGTTTATTCTCTCCTTTTTTCGATAATGACCATTTTTTTCGAAGTCAAAGCCAGCTATTTAATCTCAGAAGGTCTATTATTTCAGTGACCATGAAGAGAAATTTACTTGTGTCAGGAACCCTGCTTTTGCTTCTTGTCAGTGCCTGTATCTGTGTACCGGCACTTGCGGCAACGACCTCTGACGAACAGATCATCTCGGTCTCAGGGACCGGGAAAGTAACGGCAACACCGGATCAGGTGACGATCTCGATTGCTGTGGAAACTGAAAATCCTGATGTGAAAGTTGCCCAGCAGGAGAATGCTCAGAAGATAAACGAAGTCGATATTGCGCTCAGAGCAATCGGCCTGACGGACGACGAGCTTAAGACAACTGGCTATAGTATCTATTCGTATACCAATGAGGATAATTCGCTCTTCGGAAAGGATCAGAAGATCTACCGGGTAACAAACACGGTGCTCGTTACGACGCAGAAGACCGATATGGC
>CAZBGM010000015.1:0-2001 GCA_964491505.1 uncultured Methanomicrobiaceae archaeon
GAGAAATAAAATAAATAAAGAAATAATATAAGATAAAACTAAAAAATAAGCAATTTAAATCGTTTCTTCCCTAACCCAACCAGTGGGTAAAAGGCGGGTAAAGATGGGTAAAGATGGACAACGGAGCCAGAGTACATCCAACATCCGGGCATCAAAAAACATTCGCATATCACGCGTGCGACCCATATCTTGAAGCAGAAACCCCTTTTTTCATCACCCGAAGAAAACGATTGAATAAACCGGCATCGCATCGCCGGTATTATTGCCTTTTCAGGCAAATAATACTGACATGCACCTTAACGATTTTGCCCTCGAACGATACCTTGCCCGCCATGAATTCAGTGCTCCGTCCCTCTTATGCACCTCAGACTGTGAATCACAGACCGTAGAGGATCTTCTCTCTCTGGGTGGTGGGAGTATGGAAGAGTTCGGTCGCCTGCACCTTGGGTACACTGAATCGCCGGGGGGTGAGGCACTCAGAGAGGAGATTGCAAACCTCTATACCACTATTGAACCGGAGGAGATTATCGTCTTCTCAGGCGCTGAGGAGGCCATCTTTGTCACGCTTACGACACTTCTGAATAAGGAGAGCACAGCAATTGTTCAGACGCCCTGCTACCAGTCGCTCTCTGAAATTCCACGGTCAACCGGGTGCAGAGTCATTCCCTGGGTCATGAAGGAGAAGGACAACTGGACACACAGTCCGGCGATGCAGAGCATCTCCGGGCATGGGAAGACCGTACGAATCATCAATACGCCTCATAACCCGACCGGCCATCTCTTCACCAGAGATCAGATGGAAACAATGGCTGAAACTGCAAACCGGCAGGAGTCACATCTCTTCTCAGATGAGGTCTACCGTTTTCTTGAATACCGTTCGTCTGATCATCTTCCCGGTGCGGCAGATCTCTTTGATAAAGGGATCTCCGTGGGCGTCATGTCAAAGGCATTCGGACTTGCCGGTCTCCGTATCGGGTGGGTTGCCACCCATGACGCAGCACTCCGGCGCCGCATCCTTGCCATGAAGGACTATACGACCATCTGCAACAGTGCTCCCTCAGAGTATCTCGCAACCGCTGCACTGCGGGTGAAAGATAAACTTCTTGCCAGAAATCTCAGTATCATCCGGGAGAATCTCTCCCTGCTTAACGAATTTTTTGCCCGGCACACGGAGACCTTCACATGGATTCCCCCACAGGCCGGAGCGACCTGCTTCCCCCGCCTGAATCATGGGTCATCAGAGGCATTCTGCCAGGACCTGCTGGATAAAAACGGGGTCCTGCTCCTTCCTTCAACGGTTTTTGGCTTCGGGGACGCTCACTTCAGAGTAGGATTTGCCCGAAAGGATATGCCCCAAGCTCTTGCGGGACTTGAAAACTATCTGAACGAGCAGGAAAAAAAGTGAAGCGTTAGAACCAGAGCAGTCTGAGATCAATCAGGCTTTGGGACCATGCCTGAATCTGCCCCGGTGAGCGGTAATCACCCGGCACAATACCATTTTTTTTCATCACCGCTTTTTCGACAAGGGAATAATCACGCTCCGGCACACACCCACCAAACAATCCAATATCGCGGAAGAGGATGTACTGCTCTAACCCTTCTGCTGCCTGCAGGGCCTTTTTTTTCTTATTTTCGTCTAAGTCCACCAGAGAGTGTCCCGTCAGAAAAAGACTGACCGGGAGACTTTTGAGCATATTCCGGTGGTTTTTTACAAATGTTGTAATCTCAGGCAGGACTTTTCCCCCATACAGAGGAGTGCCAAGAATGACCGCGGAGTAGGGATGAAGATCAAAAATTTCACAAACCGGAGATATCGTAACAGTACGGGTCTCACTGGAGATGGTCTGTCCGATAGAACGGGCGACGTCACCCGTTGACCCATAACGCGATGCATACCCAATCAGAACAGATTCCTGCATTGAAACGTTTTCCTCACTTTATCATTGGTTGTACAAACACAAGAGCATTGCCTGAACGAAAAAAAGGTCAGGTGAAATAGAC
>CAZBGM010000015.1:2101-16516 GCA_964491505.1 uncultured Methanomicrobiaceae archaeon
GTTGTACAAACACAAGAGCATTGCCTGAACGAAAAAAAGGTCAGGTGAAATAGACTGACGCCTTTTCGTCAAAGGGATTGGTCCGCATTGCAAGTGAGAAGAGATAGGGGTAATTCACCTTCAGATACATCATGTATTCAAACCACTGGCGGGCAAGATGACCATAGGCCCTCTGAATATCCCCGCCGAGATGTGCAAGGTCGGGATCACCGCAGACTGTGAGATCTTTTCTGTTCTTCAGTTCTTCTGTGAGGTGGAATACAGCACGGAGTGTCTCGGTGAAGGTTTCATGTTCAAGAAGGATCGGATTTTCCAGCATCCGGATCAATAAATCCTCTTTGGCAGTAAGAAAATCCCGTAAGCCCTCAAGATCAATAGAACAGATGTCAATCTCAAAGGAGTGAGACTGTAAAAGTTTTCTGGCACTCTGCACATCTTCACGGTTCCATTCTCCGGTAAAGACCATACGCTCTTTGAGACTACTGAGGTTCGGATCAGTGTCCGAGAAATAAGTGAGCAGATGGGTTCCGACTGTCGAAAAAAACGTCCCGATGACCATATTCAGTTTCTCAAACTTTTGATTTCTATCCCGGTTCTCCAGTACCTGATGAAATACCAGAGTAACAAGGAGCACTTCGATGAAGATGAACGCGACATCACCAACAAAATAAATCGCTATATGATGGAAATCATGGAAGATCAGATAGTGCAGGAAATAAACAACGAAGGCAGCACATAACAACAACAGAGCCAGTCTCATCTGCCACCGGGAGTCTTTCATAGAGTCTTTTTTCTCTGCCAGAGTAATAGATGTTACCCTGCCGGGATAAATGGGAGGGTAAATCAACATAATTCTGATAATAGGGCAGGGAAATGAATTTTACCTGATATCAGGGATGTCCCGGAACAAGTGTAGTTGGGAGAGGTATTTATTATTTCAAAACCCATTAATTAGAAGGAGCTGACATTTCTGGCAAGTTATAACAGGAAAAAAAAAAATACCGGCCCGCCACCTGCTATTGTCAGGGTGCGTCTGCCTGACAGACGAAAGGGGGAGATCTTCGGAAACGCCGTTCTTATGCTTGGGGCAAACCATATCCGTGTTCGCGGATACGATGGAGTGACCCGGGTTGGTCGGATTAAGGGGAAGATCAAAAAGCGGGTCTGGATCCGTGAGGGAGATGTTCTTATTATCGTTCCATGGTCATTCCAGGATGAAAAGGCCGATATTATCTACCGATACACGAAGCCACAGGTCGAGTGGCTTACGAGAAATAAATATCTCTGATCTCTTTTTTTCATATTTACAGTCTTCTTTCAGAGTTGTAGGACTCTAACATTATAGATCTTTACCACAAGACGGCACACGCTGTCTGCGATAAAGCGACCATCCTCTGTTCGAAACACTGTCAGTGGGACGTCATTGGTGACATAATATCCCCAGGCAGATGCAGAATTACAAACCCTGCCGGGAGAATAGTCAAGGATGATGGTAGTCCCGGGTTCCGGGAATGTTATATCGACATATTCATACGGAGATTCAAGCGAAAATGTCGAGATACCACGCCCCGTTCGTTGTAATATCGTTGTTGCGGGCTGTATAACAATACACGGAATCACCAGCGTTTTAGAATGGGTGTCAAAAAACCAACGAGGCGGTGAGAGCATAACCGATCCATTCTCTCCCGACGTGCCCCGGATAACCGCTCCGTTCTCGTATAACAGAACCGCCTCACCCTCACCAGGACGTGAACAGATGGCACCGGGTTGGAACTCAAGTGGCAGGCCAGATACAGGGACACCTGACGATACCGTTACGATCGCTCCATCAGCTTGTTCAATTACTTCTACTGTACCATCTGATATTCCAAATGGCACATCACAATATGGCACAGCACTACTGGTAAGCATGCGAATTTCATCCTGAAGGCCAAAAAAGCTCTGCTCCATTGCCGCTTCGTCTGCAGCCATTCGTGACGTCATAAGCATTGGATAACCCTCCAGCGTAACAAGAGCAATTCCCGATATGACGATTGCAAAGACCAGAACAAAACCCACTATCTCAGAAACTCCATCTTCCTGGCTAATCATCGCTCTCCTCTGGATATGAAATTGATATAATGCCGGGTCCGGACATCATCTCAGGCACAAACACAGACCCTCCGATACCGCTAAGATAGGCGCGGGATGTTATCTCACCATCACTCACCTCAATCCTAATGCTGTTTTCCTCTGTGTCGGGAACTATCAGCTCCGAATACGGCCGAACTCCAACACGGCCCGGCAAGTCAAAACGGCATTCAATCATTCCTTCTTCCGGGGCCAGGACTGCGAGGTCTACGACCCGGACACTCACACTGTTCGCCACATCCAGATATTCCTGAGAGCGAAGAATCTCAGAAGGACCTGTAAGAAAAACCTCATCAGATGCTACAGTCACTGTCAAAAAAAGCACCATCATAAATGCAGTAATAATCGTATATTCAAGCATACTGCTCACGGCTGATTCTTTGTCACGAATCTGCTGCAACATTGAGCACCTCCTCACAGGTCACAGAACCATCTTCATAGAACAGAGAGACACGTCTTATCCCATACCCCTGACTAGTGCTCCGGGATGCGTCCGCCCTATAGTCAACAACCGCATTCCAGCGGGCAAGGGCAAGTATTCTGACATCCTCCCTGATGCCAGAATTATCAGAATCTTCAGGCGGCAGAGAGCCCACCAATGCACGAACATCTCTGATCTGCTCCTTTGGAAACAAAAGTGCCCCTTCCACGGCAGTCTGCCCAACAAAACCCACCTGGGTCACCATTATCGCAGAAGCAAGAATAAAGGCGCTTACAACAAATCCCATCAGGACAATCCACTGCCCGTTGTCATCTAACCCCGCCAGACCAACACCTCTAGTAGCACCGCCTGACTTCGTTCACCCCAGAGCATCCCTGCATGTTCCGGAATGAAAACAAAACGACTGACACGCACTGCCGGATTACCGGAGAAAACTCCGCCACTTTTACCAAATGGAATAGAGAGACATTCGCTGCTATCCCTATACCAGATCTCTGCTTCAAACTGCAAACCACTGCCAGGGGGGGTTGCACCTGTCCTCTTCTCAAGAAGGGCATCATAGGATGTTACAAATCCTGTGCTGTTTTTTTCACACACAAATGAGGAGAGCAGGCTTTCTTCATCGGCACTGCCCGGCGTGTCAAGCATCAGAAGAGCATCCCCTGCAATCTGATGCAACTGCATCTCTGCAGTACCGGATGGTGATCCGGATGCGGGCACAATGCCGCCCTGCAGAACCACATACGCACTGAACAAGACGAGAATTGCCGCACATATCCCTTCGAGGGTGTAGAGCTGACCACGTTCATCTACCAGATACATACCTCCAGAACACCGGGAATCAGAGAGGGTTGTGTTATCCAGTCAGAATCATAGTCACAGAACTGAACACCGGCAAGACAGGTGTGAATCGATTCTGTGTCACTGAACTGATAAAAAAGACGCAGAATGACATCAACAATGACGTCATCCCGATCACAGAACGGAAGTGGAGGATAGAGTGTCAGAGTAAGATTCCCGGCACCAAGGATGTCAGGGTGCGTTTGTGGATCTTTGCCCATGCCGTCAATACATAGCTGAAACGAGTCATTTGCAAGTGAAACCGGGGACGATTCTCCATCAACCAGCACATCGATACTCTGGATTTGGACACCGGAACAATCAGATCCAGCAAGCGCTTCACTGATGTTCGTAAGAGTGATCGTCATCTGATCGGATGACGGACGTATCCGGTAGGGTTCTGATATGGCCGGATCAGCAAGACTGGTATAATTGAAGCAGGTTGTAATGTCAGCCGAACGGCTGCTGGCACCCGGAGGAAGGGAGATGTCAAGGCTACAAGCATCGATGCTCATTATCGCCGGTGTACGTACCTGAATCAGACGCCGGGCAAACCCATACTCATGTTCAGGAACAGGATTCCCCTTCATTACTCTTAATTCCCCGGCAGCAATCGATAGATTATACTGACACGGGACGCCTTCAAAGAGAAGAGTCCGACGTATATCATCAGATGTGAACACCTCAGGGTCAGAACAGGAGAACAGTCTTTCAACCTTTTGTTCAGAAAGAATACATGGATTCTGGCGCGAACAGGCAAGACCCAGGCAGGAGATCGTTTCAGATGCACTTGCAGGTATTGTCTCCCACGGCGGGTAACACGGGTCACCGGGATATTCAGCCAGGATCACTGACGTGCGATAGGCAACCGCATCGTAATCAGCTCCGGAACAGTCTATCCCCGCAAGAACAGATGGCACCAGCGCAAAAACAGCAATAAGCGCAAGCAAAAAGATGCTAAAACCTGCCAACATATCCAGCGATAAAATGCCGTCCTGATCTACTTTTCGTCCAGTTATGTCCATATTCCAATCAGATCTTCGGAAGCATTCTGAAATGAATCAGAATGGGTCTGTTTGCTACATATGGCGGTTGTCATAAGAGACCCTGAATGTTTTGCTTTTGTCGTGTTTTTTTCAGATATTTTCACCTCTATACCTCTTATGACAGAAATGACATACACTCATCTTCAATGATCAGACCGATCGTCAAATGGGCCGGCGGGAAACGTCAGCTCATCCCGGAACTGCTAAAACGAAGTCCTGAGTCATGGGGAACCTACTTTGAACCGTTTATCGGAGGAGCTGCCTTTCTTCTTGCATTATACAACAATGAACGAATCCACCATGCCATCATGTCCGATGCAAACCGGGAGCTGATCAATCTCTATGAAACCATTCAGACACGGCCTGATGAGCTCATCGAAACTCTTGCTGATGAAAATTTTAAGAATAAAAAGGAATGCTTTTACGAAAACCGGATCAGATACAACAAAATAATCAATACCTCCCAGGAACCGGTTCTTCGGGCAGCATACTTCATCTATATGAACAGACACTGCTTCAACGGACTCTGGCGGGTCAATAAAAGCGGAACCTTCAATGTGCCCTTTGGAAGTTACAAAAATCCGTCCCTCCCTGACAGAGCACGAATACAAAATTTCAGTGATGCCCTGCAAGAGGTTGAGATTCTAAACACTGATTTTGCAGAAACTGTAAAAAAAGCAAAGGAAGGAGATTTTGTCTATTTTGACCCTCCGTATATGCCGGTCTCAGACACTGCCAAATTCACCAGTTATAACGCCAGTGGATTTCCTTTTGAGGAACAGAAACGCCTTGCAGAAGTCTTTGCAGATCTCGCCGACAGGGGTGTGTGTGCTATGCTCTCAAACGCCGACGTCCCGGCAGTCCATGAACTATATCAGGATTTTACCGTCTCAGTCGTTGCCGCAAATCGCATGATCAACCGTGACGCAACAAAACGAACCGGAAGTTCTGAAGTGATCGTCACCAACTATCAGCCGGATAATTTGCAAAAAGATAAGAAAAAAGATATTCAGTCTATTTTATGAACAACAAGCCCTGAAAGCAATTTGGGCTCAAACCACGTCGATTTCGGCGGCATCACATCACCGGCATCGGCAATCGAAAGAACCGACTCAACCTGCACGGGCTGCATCGAGAAAGCAACAGTAAATTTAGCCCAGTCCACTTTTTCCATCAGATCTGAAAGCGGGCGGGCACCGCCAAGATACTGGAGACGCGGATCGCCCCGTGGATCAGTAATGCCAAGCATGCCTTCCAGGACATCCTTCTGCAGAACCGAGACATCCAGCGAGGCAATCGGATCATCGGGATCTGCCACCGGCGTGCTGAGTTCGTACCAGATACCGCCAAGATACATGTGCATCACATGGTTGCTGTCAGCATCCCTGAGAGGAGGAATCTGAAAAACGGTGTGGTCAATCTCACCATAGGGTCTGATGTCAAACCGCTCTTTCAGTGCGGCAAGGAAGGACTCTCTGGTGTAATCGCCAAGGTCTGTTACCAGCCGGCTGTAGCCGTGTATTTTTACCCGGTCTGCTGCAAAGATGATAGCCATGAACCGTTCTGCTTCAGGAGTGAGCCGTCCTTCTGCGGTCCGTTTCTCAACCACATTCACCGATGACTTCGCCCGGTGATGACCGTCTGCAATGTAGAGGGCATCAATGCCGCTAAACATCTTCTCAATCGCATCAAGCACCGCTGGTTCACGGATACAGAATAGTTCGTGAACCACGCCGTTTTCTGTCTTCACAACCGAGTCAGGTTCTTCACTGACAAGATTATTCAGATAGGAAAAAACCTCGCCGGGATCACGGTATAAGAGAACCACAAGACCGGTATGTGCATTCGTCGTGTCAATATGACGCGTCCGGTCCTGCTCTTTATCGTAGCGGGTGTGTTCGTGGCGTTTAATCTTGTTCTCCTGATAGTTCCCGGTCGAGATATTTGCCACAAGCCCGGTGTAAATATTTCCTCCCTGTTTAACCCGGTACAGATACACCGCTTCCACATCATCCTGCACCAGTGTGCCGTTTTCAATCATGGATGCAAGATTTTTCTGTGCAAGGTCATAGACCTCATCGCTCTCGGCTTCAACGCTGTCCGGTAGCAGTGCATCTGAGCGGATGACCTTTAAAAAACTCTCAGGATTTTCCTGTAAAATCTGGCGTGATTCGTCTCTGCTTACGACATCATAGGGAACTGACGGAACCTTTGATGCCTGTTTTTCTGCAGGGCGGTAGCCTTTGAATCGGTAGATATCAACCATGAAGCATATTTCTCCTGAACGGGTATGATCTGCCTTTACAGGTCTGTCCCGGAGGTTCTTATGGCTATGCCCATTTGGGGGCCGGGCAAGAAGTTAAATGCCTAAAATTCAGATGTATGTGAACATCATCCATGCAGTCAGAACGTATTACTATCAGAAGGGCAAATCACGCAGATATACCCGTAATTTCAGCAATCGAAGAAGCGCTCTTTCCTGATGCTTGGGACGAGAACGGCTTTCGGGATGTTCTCATGTATTTTCCGGCCACGTTTTTTGTCGCGCAGAAAGCCGGCTTGCTGGTAGGCTTTGTCTGTGCAGGAATTGAGGATACCGGCCCTCAGGTCTATGGACATCTGTTAAACATCGCTTCAGCACCGACCTGCCGGAAACAGGGGATTGGCAGCATGCTCTTACAGCGGATCGAGTTTGAATGTATGATGAATGGCTGTAGTGCTATGCAGCTTGAAGTGCGGCCTTCTAACAAGCATGCGCAGCAGTTTTACTCACGAAATTCCTATTCTCAGGTCATGATGCTTTCGCAGTATTACAACAACGGCGAAGATGCAATTCTTATGATGAAATCATTCTGATTGAACGCAGACTGCATCCAATACGAGCAGTAAAAAAAAGAAAGCAAAAAATATTTTTTTATCGTCCAAGCTGTTTATGCGCACGGGCCAGATGTCCTGCGGCCTGTGCACCAATAAGAGAGAGTTCACCGGCAAGAACACCGGTTGCGACAATCTCCGCAAATTTCCGGGCGTTACTGCCGGGCGGCGTTCCCCCTCCGGCACAGCCAAGCATTGAGAGAAGTTCACGCTGGGTATCAAGTCCGGTCCCGCCGCCGACGGTTCCCACCTGCACCGCCGGAAGTGTGACGGCAACATAGACGCCGCCTTCTGCCTCCTCCATCGTGGTAATACAACTGCTTCCTTCGACCACGTGTGCCGGATCCTGCCCGCAGGCAAGATACATCGCAGCAATGACGTTTGCCGCATGAGCGTTGAATCCCAAAGCACCGGCACGGGCACTTCCCACCAGATTCTTGCGGGTGTTCACATCGACCATCGCCTTCGCATCACACTTGAAGATGCGTTTTACCTGTTCGTTTGTGAGAAACACACCGGCGATGACTGTCTTGCCACGTCCCTCGATAAGATTGAGAGCGGATGGTTTCTTGTCCGTGCACATATTGCCGGAGAGCGAGACGAGGTGCGCTCCGGTCTCCTGCTCGATCTTCTGCGCCACGCGTTCACTGCCAATGGTCACCATATTCATTCCCATCGCATCGCCCGTGAAGAATTCAAGGCGGACAAAGACACTGGTGCCGGTCACAAAACACCGGAGGCCGGTAAGTTTGCCAAACGAGGTCGTTGCCTCGGCAAGATCCCGCAGTACATCCTCATGCGTCTCAACATAGCGCACCACTTCCATCGAATGCGCAACGTCCCGTGCGGCAAAAACCGGGGCACGGGTCATGCCATCACGCTGAATCCGGACAGTCGCCCCGCCTGCTTCAGTAATGGCACGACATCCCCGGTTGACCGAGGCAACAAGCGCGCCTTCGGTCGTGGCAAGAGGAAGATATACCTCGCCATCTGCATACTCTCCCTGCACCAAAACCGGCCCGGCGACGCCGACCGGAATCTGAATACAGCCCACCATATTCTCGCAGTTTTTTTTAACCGCCCGCTCTGCGCTCATCGTATATTCGCCAAGCCGGGTCAGTTCTGCCTCCATCTGGTCTTCGACAAACCGGCGCCGGACCGCGATGGCATCATCAGGCGACAGCTCATCATCAAGGGCATAGAGTTTGAGGGTGCCCCTCTTCAGCCGCTCGATATATTCATCCATAAGAACTAATAGACGGGAAGAAACAAGAGTATGGTGGTCAGAGGGCTTTGAATACACACTGGGGAATACGGATACCAAAGGATCAGGCAGAGGAAAAAAGGCAGCAACTCATCCATGAAGGTCTGCTTGACCGGCAGCGCCGCCCACTCCGGGACGGAGACAATATTGTACTGCCCGTCATTCAGGAATGCCCCGGCGCAGAACCGGGAACCTTTCAGGAATATCATAACAGAGCCGAACTGCCCCGGCACGAACTAATAGGCGGTATTGCGGTGATGCACGAAAACGACCCTAAGGAAGCAGAACGCCTGCTTGCGTCCCGGCCGAAGATTCATACAATACTCTTCGCAGAATCTGCCGTCAGCGGTGAATACCGCACCAAAGACTATACCGTGCTTGCCGGAGAGAATACGACCCGGACTGATTATACCGAATACAGCCTTCACTTCACCGTCGACCTTAGTGCCGCCTACTTCTCAGCCCGTCTTTCAAACGAGCGGCAGCGAATTTTAAACCAGTCACAACCCGGCGAGCGGGTGCTGGATATGTTTGCCGGCGTCGGACCTTTTGCAATAACCCTCGCACAGAAAGCGTCCTTTGTCGCTGCCGGAGATCTCAATCCTGAGGCAGTGGTGCTCCTCGAAGAAAATATCAAACGAAATCATTGCACCAATATTCTCCCGATGCTTGCCGACGCAAGGCATCTGCCATCTTTTTTTGGACCGGCATCATTTGACCGGGTCATCATGAATCTTCCAATGGGTGCCCAGGCGTTTCTGGATGAAGGTCTCTCACTCTGCCGGGAGGGTGGCACCGTGCATTTTTACGTTCTTCAGGAATCTGAGGGACAATACCTGTCCTGTATCAGGGAAAAAACAGCAGGACGGGTGAATGAGCGTGTGGTCAGATCCTACTCAGCGGCTCTGCACCACGCCGTCTATGATATTGAGATGATCCGACGTCTCTGATTTGTTTAGACTTTTTTTCTCTCTTTTTCGGGTTAATTCAGCATCACAATTGCAGCGTTGAGCACCGTTGCAAAACAGACCCATGCAAGATAGGGAATCAACAGATACCCGGCAGTTTTCTGCACCCTGAAGGAGATGGTCACGAGCGCAATAAGCACCCCGATAAGTGCTAAGATCTCAACCAGAGCAAAAAGTGGACTCTGCAACCCAAAGAAGAGATAACTCCAGAGGAGATTCAGGATAAGCTGTGTGCCGAACAGGAGGAGCGCTGTTCTTCCCTCCGGTTCATCCCGCGTACGAATCAGATACCAGAGAGCGATGCCCATCAGAATAAACAGCGCCGTCCATGCAATGGGAAAGACGATGCCCGGTGGCACAAACCACGGTTTTACGAGTGTCGTCTGGTACCAGGAACCGGCGCCGGTCTGCGTAAACACAGACCCCAGTCCACCAATCAGGTTACAGAGCAGGATAGATCCCAGAAGCAACAGGATGTTCTGCACTTTACCGACTTCTGTCATAATGAGTGAATCGGCAGGGAACGGATTATACTTTTGCTGGTGCTCTCCGGTACCGGAAAGAAGATCTGCGAAAATCTGCGAAAAAGAAAAAAGGGGAAGTTCAGGCTACTTCTGCG
This sequence comes from uncultured Methanomicrobiaceae archaeon, assembly GCA_964491505.1. Taxonomy (GTDB): domain Archaea; phylum Halobacteriota; class Methanomicrobia; order Methanomicrobiales; family Methanomicrobiaceae; genus CAZBGM01. The sequence goes on from CAZBGM010000015.1 coordinate 12,285, forward strand.
GTCAGGACGAAGGTCTCATCATCAGGCGATGATTCCATCCATGCCTGTTTGTAGACGCCGTCAATCACCGAGGTGCCGGCTGATTCTGCCTGATAGCAGAAGAGATGGGTTCCGCCAACGCCCGTCATGCCCGGCGCTGCCTCGTCCATCACATACCAGTCACTCAGAAGAGCAACGCTCTCTCCATCAACACTCATATCCCACTGATAGCCAGTAGTTGGATTCTCCTCAAGGGTTACGGTAAAGACAGAGTCCACTTCAGGCAAAACGGTTGTCCCGCTATCCTCCATCGAGTAGACCGGTGCATTGCTGTCTACAATAACCGTCAGAATGAACTCCTCTGTTGGTTCGACATCGGTCTCCCATGGACGGGCATATCCTGCCGTGATCATGTAAGTGCCATCCGTTACTGCCTCATAGGTAAACGTAAAAGTCCCGCCGACGCCAACCATGCCGGGCTCAGCCTCGTCCATCACATACGTGCCATTTGGATCGCCGACAACTGTCAGGCCATCACCGTCAGCAGACCATGAGAACCCTGTCGTTGGATTTCCTGCGAGTTTTACCTCAATCGTGCTGCTTGGTTTTACAATAACGGTCTTCCCGTCATTGTCCTGCGTGAAAACATACGTATCAGACACAACTTCTTCTCCGGTTCCGGTGCACCCTGCAAAAAGCGTGCAGGCAACGAACAGAACAAGGAGAGCACAGATTATTCCAAACTTTTTCATTTCTTTCAGCTCCTTAAACTAAAGGAATACTATGCGACAATGTAATTAAATGATTTCTTTAACTACGGGAAAAACCGCACCTATCAGAAGGTTTAGGCGAGAAAAATAGGGTTTTGGAGGTTTTTATGACGGCATTTACGCCGGTACAAACTTTGTGCCGTAGACCAGCATACCGGTCTTGCCTTCCTCAGTAATCTTTCTGAATACTGATTTGACCGGCATACCGATGTATGGCTTGTCGATATCGCAGATCACCTGCGCCGTCATGCGGGTGCCCTCGTCGAGCTCGATGATAGCAACCACATAGGGCGTCAGATAATCATATTCCTTTGCTGCCGTTCGGATAATCGTATAGGTCACAATCTTACCGGTTCCTTTGAACTGGTACTCCACAATCTCTCCGTCACGCCGGCATTTGGGGCACAGTTCCCTCGGTGGGAAGTAGTAGCTTCCACAGGTTTTGCACATTGTGCCGATGAGGTTGTAACGGTTCTTCTGCTTTCGCCAGTAACGTGGGACTCCCATGATCAGGCCCTCCCTAAGATATTACAGACCACCGTGGCACCGGTTCCGCCTACATTGTGCGTCATACCGATATCGGCATCGACCTGGCGGGCACCTGCTTCACCACGGAGCTGTGTTGTGATCTCACAGACCTGCTTGATACCAGTAGCGCCGACCGGATGACCACAGGCCTTCAGACCGCCACTGGGATTGATTGGCAGACCACCGTCAAGGGCTGTCCATCCTTCCTCGGTGAGTTTTCCGGCTGTACCTTTCTTCGCAAAGCCAAGATCCTCAATCGCACAGAGTTCTGCAATCGTGAAACAGTCGTGCACCTCAACCATGCCGATGTCCTTTCGCTCGACTTTTGCCTGCCGAAATGCCACATTTGCCGCTGCTGTTGTTGCATCAAGCGTGCTGATATCCCGCCGGTCGTGGAGTGAGATCGTATCTGTTGCCTGTCCGACGCCAAGGATCTTCACCGGTGTGTCAGTGAATTCCTTTGCACGGTCAAGCGGGCAGAGAATGACTGCCGCAGCACCGTCTGTGACCGGTGAACAGTCCATAAGCCGGAGCGGGTCAGCAACCAGCGTTGAGTTCAGAACAGTATCCAGAGTAATTTCCTTCTGAAACTGTGCAATAGGATTCTTTGCCCCGTTCCGGTGATTCTTCACCGAGACCATGCCAAGCTGCTCACGGGTGAGACCATACTTATGGATGTAATCGACGGCGATAAGTGAATAGAGCCCGGGGAATGTCGCGCCGGCAAGCCCTTCCCATTCACGGTCTGCTGCTCCTGCAAGGGCATCAGTCGTCTCAGAACCGTCCACATCGTTCATCTTCTCAACACCGGCAGCGACCACGATATCAGAAAGGCCGGATGCGACAGCGGTATAGGCCTGCCTGAACGCAAGACCACCTGACGCACAGGCCGCTTCGACACGGGTGACCGGAATGTGGTTGGATGCAAGACCGGCATAGTCGGCGATAAGAGCGCCGACATGTTCCTGCAGAACAAAACGGCCGGCACTCATGTTTCCGACGAAGATCTCGTCGATCTCATCGCCACCCATCCCTGCGTCTTCAAGGGCATGTGCCCCTGCCTCAACAAAGAGGTTTCTGAATGAAGTGTTCCATTTCTCACCGAATTCGGTAAGGCCGACACCTACTACTGCTACTTCTCTCATTCTGGCATCACGATCTTTCCTTTGTGTTTGGCATACAGTGCATAGTCCAGATACTTCTTGTCAGCAAGAAGATCGGCGACCGTTGGTGCGGCAGAACGGTCAAATATATCAGAGTCAATGACATCAGTGACCGTAATATCAAACGAATCACTGCCGGCACCGGACCCATAACTGGTCACGAAGATCCGCTCACCGGGTTTTGCGACATCGAGTACTGCTGAGAGACCCACCGGGACAGCGCCAGAGTAGGTGTTACCCAGATACGGCACCATGAGTCCCGGGTTAATCTGCTCTGCGCTAAACCCAAGACTCTTTGAAGCATTGCGAGGGAATTTCGCGTTGGGCTGGTGAAAGATGGCATAGTCATAATCTGAGGGCCGGGTGCCCATCGCCTCAAGCATCATCTTTGAGGCACCGACCACATGCTTGAAGTATCCGGGTTCTCCGGAGAACCTTCCACCATGGCTTGGGTATTCCTGTCCTTCACGCCGCCAGAAATCAGGGGTGTCACTCGAGAATGAGAGCGTGTGGTTGATCTCAGCGATAGGATCTTCTTCTCCGACAAGAATCGCCCCGCCGCCGGCAGAAGCCGTGTATTCAAGAGCATCGCCGGGCGCACCCTGTGCAGTATCAGACCCGATTGCAAGGGCGTATTTGACCATGCCGGACTTCACAAGACCCATACCGGCCTGAACCCCTGCTGTTCCTGCTTTGCAGGCAAACTCAAGGTCTGCCGCGGTCATAACCGGCGTTGCACCAATCGCTTCGCCAACCGTCACAGAGGTTGGTTTAACAGCATACGGGTGCGATTCACTGCCAACATAAATTGCTCCAATCTCTGCCGGGTCAAGATCCCTGCGTGCGAGCGCAGCGCGTGCTGCCTCTACTGAGATCGTGATCGTATCTTCGTCCAGATCCGGCACAGACTTCTCGAAGACACCCAGTCCCCGTGAAATATCTGCCCCGTTGGCACCCCAGACCCGCGCTATCTCTTCGGTTTTAATCCGATACCGCGGCAGGTATGCACCATAGGTAATTATCCCTACCATGTTTGTTCCCTCAGTTTCTTCACAATCTCATCCACCCCGAGTTCAGTGCAGCACAGGGTAATCCAGTCCCGTTCTGCAAGTTCAGGCACCAGCGGGTGAACATCCTCGGGTTTAAGGCCCTGCAGAATCACACACCGTGGCTTAAATGAAGTAACCCGGATCGCTATCATCGGCGATTTTCCGGTGGAGACATTGGTGAAGATGAGTGCCCGCTCAGTACTCCATCCATAAATCTTATTGAACTCGTTGGATGAAAGCTGAGTAATGGCATTGAGTGAGTCCACAACCGTATATCCATAGATCTTCTGGTCAAGCGAACCACAGATTCGATGACATTCAAGTGCATCAGTAAGATCTTCCAGCGGAATTGAGGCATCAAAATCGCTCATCTCATAGATCACATCGTCATCAAAGTTGCTGTAGAGAATCTTTGCGAACTTTTTCATGTACCGTCCGCCGTTCTCTGCATCGATCTTCAGAACAGTGTCGACCATCTTTCCGACAACTGCAGTCCCCGGACTTTTTCTCCGCCCCCCTTCATAATCAGAAATGACTGAAGGCGAGACTTCCATGTGCTCAGCAAGTGCGCCTGGCGTAATATTAAACGCCATACGCCACTTTTTAAGGGCCTGACCAGGAGATTCGGAGAGGGTGATCTCTCCTGCCATCTTCTCTGCCAGACGGTCCCGCAGTGCGGACTTCATAAGAATATATGGGGGCTGAAAGTATTATATAATTAACGAAGCTCTGTTCGTCAAACC
>CAZBGM010000015.1:16616-21372 GCA_964491505.1 uncultured Methanomicrobiaceae archaeon
GAATATATGGGGGCTGAAAGTATTATATAATTAACGAAGCTCTGTTCGTCAAACCACGAAGATATTAAAACTCTTTGTGGTTGAATGGAGACTGGTGGGGCCATATTTGTGAGAGAACGCGTTAACCTGCGGCATTTTCCCAGCACCTTTCACGAAAACCTGCGACGGACAGCATAACCCATATATGGTATGCCCTCCAAATTTGAGATCATATGGTTGTGGCCGACGATATTCAGGCACTCAGGCATCTCGCCCTTCTTGGAGGGCTTGACGGACAGGTTCGGATCTCATCCCAGCGCTTAGGAGACCTTCTTGGCACCAGTGCCCAGACGGCATCACGGCGACTGATCGCACTTGAGGATCAGATGCTTATTACCCGAACCGTTCGCGCTGATGGCCAGTTTGTCACAATCACACGACAGGGAGAAGATATCCTGAAAGAAGAATATGCCCAGCTCTGTCAAATCTTCGAAGAACGTTCAGGGGAATACCTGCTGGAAGGGACCCTCATCGACGGACTCGGCGAGGGCGCCTATTATGTAAGTCTCCCCGGCTATGTCTCTCAGTTCAAAGAACTGCTGGGATTTGAGCCCTATCCGGGAACGTTTAATCTGCGCCTTGCCAGCCCGGCAATAGAGATGAGAAAGAAGATTGACACCCATGGCTGGAAGAGAGTGGACGGGTTTACCGACCATGAGAGAACCTATGGCGGATGCCGGGTTCTCGCCTGCTCAATAGAGAATATTTCCTGTGCCATCATTGTCCCGGGCAGAAGCCACTACCCTGAGGACATTATAGAGATTATCGCCCCGGTCCGCCTGAGAGAGAAACTGGGGCTTTCAACAAAAGACAATGTGTGTGTAACGGTGCATTACGATGATTAAGGGAGCAATAGAAGCAATGAAACGGGGAGAGATGATTCTCCTCTATGATTTTGACGACCGTGAAGGTGAGACTGATTTTGCTATTCGCTCAGACTGTGTCAAACCCTCGGATATTCTGAGAATGCGAAAAGACGGCGGCGGTCTTATCTGCACGTCGATTCATTCACTGGCAGCAGAACGTCTGGGCCTTCCGTTTGCCTGTGATCTCCTGCAAGATATGAACTGTGTCGAGAAGACCGGCGATGCCAGATATGATCCGGCAAACCGCTCGTCGTTCTCTCTCTGGGTCAACCACCGCGACACTTTTACCGGCATTCCTGACCGGGACCGGGCCCTTACCGTCACAAAAATTGCAGAACAGGTGCAGAAGTCTCTGAACGGCGGCGGGCATAATTTCGGGGCAGAATTTAAGACGCCGGGCCACATGGCAATTCTGCGGGCAAATGAAGAGCTCCTCGACAAACGCCGGGGGCAGACAGAACTCTCAGTTGCTCTTGCTGAGATGGCTGACGTCACACCGGCGATTACTATCTGTGAGATGCTGGACGACGAGACAGGTCTTGCACTGAAAAAAGAGGACGCGATAGCCTACGGAAAAAAACACGGCATTGTCTTTGTTGAGGGAAGTGAGGTCATAGAAGCATGGGAATCCTTCAGAAAGTCATTGACAAATGCCTGAACCTGCATCAATAATCTGAAATATATAACATTTTCACGTTTTTTCTTTTTTTCATCATTCGTAGCCTGAACCGTTCGTTTCATGCCCGTTCCTGTGATAATATAACGAAGATTTAATACCTGGCTCTTTGATAAGAGTGATCTATGGAAAAAGATACCTCACTTATCTCCATGAGCCCCCATACCGTTCTTATAACAATTGTTCTCCTGGTTATCGGCGGTCTGGTGGAGTACCTTCTACTCTTTGATGAGATGGAACTTATTCATCCAAGCCTTCTGTTTGCGTTCGCATTTATTGCCATTGCAATTACACATCCCAACCATTTTGAAACGTTTCTGATAGCAGTGATCGTCATGATTCTCGCCTACTACACCGGAACCACAGACTTTCAGATCTCAGATCTTGCCGCCGGATTTGTTGCCGTCCTTGTTTTTTCCGGCATATTTAGCCAGTTCAATAAGAATGTCTATGCCGGTTCAGCCATCGCAGGATTGATAGCGATAATAATTAGCGGGTATCTCTTTGTCGTTCAGAATATCTTCATCTTCCCGGAACAGGTTGTCGCCCTCTCGGTCAGCACCCAGCAGTATCTCTTTGAAGCACATATTGTGGTTTTACCAACCGCTGTGGCGACCGCCATTCTCGTGCCACTTGGCATATGGGTCTGCACGTCCTTCCTCTGTAAGCCACACAAACCAAAAAGCAACCCAAATCTGGCTAAGTAACTGTGGAAAATACCACCATTATCAGAAAATCGGTGAAACGAATGACACTCCGTGTCCGCCCAGGTGGAGAGGTCATTCTGACAGCACCACCCGGCACCGACACCGAAGCCTTTCTTACACAGCAACATGCCTGGATTCAGGGACAGCGGGCCCGTTTTAAAGCCATCACCAGGGAATTTGGTGAGGGAGCTGAGGAGCTCTTTCTCTACAACGGAACACTCTGCCACCTTATCCAAAGCGACCGGTGTAGTATCAGCGAAGAAGAGCCGGAAATAACCTACACCAGTCCAAAGGGGCTTATTTCACTCCTGAAACAAACTCTTGACCGTGATCTCAGAGAACAAATAGCCCGCTTCGAAGAAAAGTCAGGCGTGCCAGCCGGGCGGGTTACTATCAGGAGGCAAAAGACGAAATGGGGAAGTTGCTCATCGCAGGGCAACCTGAACTTCAATCTGCGGTGTATCGCCCTTCCACCGGAGCTTAGAGCCTACATTGTCGTCCATGAATGTTCGCATCTGCAGGAATTACATCACGGACCAGCGTTCTGGAAACTGGTGGCAGAGCACTACCCGGCTTATCGTGAGGCAGAGGCAGCGCTCCGGCGTTACTGGGTTGTTATCGAGAGAAACCGTCCGTGGCAGATACTTATCGGATCGAAATGAAAAAAGAAACCGGATTACTCAGTAATCAGGGATCGTACTTCCCCTTCACATCCTTCCAGCCGGTAAAACCACAATAATAACATCCAACTCCATCACAGTGGGGACATTTGGTGGCCGGTTTTTTCACCAGTACTTTTCCTTTTTTGTCACAAAAATTGCACCCAAGCCCTTCGCAGTGGGCACAGAGTTTCTCTTCGTATTCTGGTATTTCCTCAGTCATAATTTCTCATCTTCTTCCTCGTCTTCATGGCACCGGGTTTTTAAAATCTGCTTCATGATTGTCCGTGAACTACAGAATCCCTCACCCTCATAGGCACCCACACGAACAACCTCAGCACGGATTCCCTGTTCCCTGAGTTTTATTGTTAGTAATCCCTCATCAAAATGCTGATTGTATCCAAGGGTTATGATATCAGGATCAATCGCTCTTATTGGCAGAAAAATATCATTTCTATCGCCGAGACGTGCCTCGTCAACCACTACAAGCGACTGAATCATACGCAGGCGCTGGCCTTCTGGAACGACCGGCGAGGGTTTGTGCTGCACATTCACATCACGGGCCACGATAACATGGAGCTCATCCCCAAGCTGTTTTGACTGCTCCAGATAGTAAACATGACCGGGATGGAGAATGTCAAATGTTCCCGTCGCAACAATCCGCTTCATGCCACAACCTCCAGTTCGCGTGGTTTTCCATCCCAGGTAAACGCCCGCCAGGAATCGCCGGCATACGGTGGTCCGAGAATCAGATGCACCGAACCCATCGAGGAAAAAAACCGTATATCAGCCTGAGAGGGGAACAGCACCCCATTCGGGTGTGAATGGGCACTTCCGGCCGTCTGTATCCCCAAGGGTCGCATCTCCGGGGAGAACGCGGCACTGGTCCGGCCTGCAATCGTGCCGGGAACAAACTCAAACTCTTCGATAATCCCTTTCTCCGCCCGTAATAGCGCAAGAAACTCATCCGGATGCTGGGACTCCCCTACCCGGAGGAGCGTCTCCAGCAGATCAGCACGAATCCCGACAATTGCTGTCATCTTCCCTCTAATGTATCCTGAGAAGAGAAGATATGAGTTGTGGCACGCAGTTTCCAGAACACATGCCGTTTTTTCATTCTGACTTCTCTTCTTCAGGCTTCACATCGTCTGGTTTCACAGGTATTCATACATGGCCACAGTAATGTGATTGACGTCACTGATAACCTCAAAAATATCCTCCATCGAACTGAGGCCCGCAACATTATTCACATAAATAACAAATCCAAGGTCAGTACCGTTTGCCGTTTTCATGTACCCGAGGAGACCACGGGCATAGGCAAAGAAATTCCCGGACATATCCATCCCCAGCGAAGTCCCGGTCTTGGCATGAATTTGCCCATATCCCAGTTCACCGGGCTCTGCTGCTGAGTGAAGAGTGCCGTCAACACCAAACAGTGGCATTGCATCTTTAAGGATTTCATAATTATCGGTCCCTGCCATGTAGGAGACGAGAGCAATCGCCGCCTGAGGGCTGATACGGTTGTCAGTGCTACCTTCTCCGTCATTCAGAGAAAGACTGTTGAGATCAACACCGGCTGATTCCAGGAAGAGACCTTCTCCATAGATACCCAACTCCGGATTCGTGAGTCCTTCATGGGCAGTCATAATACCTAAGAGGCAGTTGGCATAGAGATTCTGACTCACCTTGAGGGTAACCTTCGCATATTCTGAAAATGGTGGTGAGGTGCGCTCTGCGACCCTGTTTTCAGGAGCGTAACTATCCTTTTCCGGCAGTTTTGTCACCGGATTATCACCGACTGTCGGAGCC
>CAZBGM010000016.1:0-2422 GCA_964491505.1 uncultured Methanomicrobiaceae archaeon
TTCCTATAAATAATGACTGAAATTGAAGAGTGAATTTCGTTTTTCAACTCAAAACCGAACGATCTGATGCCCTACAAAATTAAAGCTTGATGCAGTCATGAAACTGGTATTTTTCACTGCGCGTTTTTGCTAGGTGTATTGTGAGAAATCTTCACTTTTTACGATTGATCCATCAGAATAATTCCTCAACCCTATCTCCATAATATTGCTAAATTCCCAGCAACTCTTATCCTCCTCCAAAGGCAAAACTATGCCAGCTACATGAATCTTCCACTCACCATTGCAGCACTCGCCTGCCTCATAACACTTCTCTATGCTTCCCGTCTTGATCTCCGGGAACGCCGGGTGCCGGTGAAGGTCTGGCAGTATCTTGCGATTGTTGGCATCCCCACGATGATTCTAACGTATTACATGGTTCTGACCTGCCAGCCCGGCCTGCTTCTTCCACTTCTGTTCATGACGATTCTCTTTGTTGTTTTCTTCTACGCCTCCGCTGCCTGGCTGCACCTCTTTGGCGGTGCCGACGCCTGGGCCTTTATCGTAATCACGCTTTTTGTTCCGCTCTACCCGTTTGTTCCGCTTACCGGCTCGCCTCTGATTGTATTCTTTCCCTTTGCGGTGCTTGTAAATACTGCGATTATTGGTCTTATTGCACCGCTTGGCATGCTCGGCTATAATCTCTGGCATCATAACAAAGCGCCACTCAAGTATCTGCTCACCGGCATGCCCGTGCCGGGAGAAAGCATTGCTCAGCACCATGGTTATGCCATGGAGGAATTCAGTGAAACAGACGGCGTGCTCTCCCGCCGGTTTATCAGTCATGGTGAAGCGCTCCGGAAGATGGTCAAAGGGTCCGGGCGGGTCTATACGCGTGATCTTAGAATGCATCCTGAAGATTTTGAGACCGAACTCGAACTCTATCGAAAGGCAGGGGGGGTTTGGCTTTCCTATGGCATTCCCTTTATTGTCCCCATCACTGTAGGGTTTGTGCTCGCTCTCCTCTTCGGCGACCTGTTATATCTTTTCATTCAGATATTCTAAGAACCATGAATACTCAGCCAGACAATACAACAATTCCCCTTCGTTTCAACGAGCAGGGTCTCGTGCCAGTGATTGTTCAGGATGCAGAGACTGGCGAGGTGCTGATGATGGCCTGGGCAAATGCCGAAGCCATTCGCCTGACTTCCTTGACTGGCGCCGCCCACTATTACTCACGGTCAAGACAAAAACTCTGGAAAAAAGGTGAAGAATCCGGCCACACTCAGCAAGTTAAAGAAATTCTTGTTGACTGCGACGAGGACACGCTCCTCTATAAAGTAATCCAGACTGGCGCTGCCTGTCACACCGGCTATAAAAGCTGTTTTCACCGGACCCTGAACGGCACGGTCACGCAGAAGCAACTTGTTCGGCCGGAAGACGTATACACTAAATAAGAAGTTCACACCACTATGTATGGTGATATTTTTATGAGAATAGTACCAGATACAAGCGTCATAATAGACGGACGCATCACCTCTCTTATTAAAGAGGGAGAATATACCGGAGCTACAATAACAATACCCGAAGCCGTCATTGCTGAACTGGAATCTCAGGCAAATAACGGGCGCGAAATCGGATTTTCCGGCCTTAACGAATTACAGGAACTTCAGAGGCTTGCCGTCGAAGGCACAATAACACTCGAATATGTAGGCAACCGTCCAAGCCTTGAGCAGGTAAAACTGGCAAACGGCGGCGAAATTGATGCCCTTATCCGTGGTGTGGCCCTTGAATATGACGATGCCCGGTTCATCACAAGCGACGTTGTTCAGTCGGAAGTCGCACGGGCAAAGGGCATTGATGTCCTCTATCTTCGCCCTCAGATTGGTGACCTTTCACCGCTGTATATTGATCAGTTCTTTGATGAGAATACCGTCGCGGTCTACCTGAAGGAGCGGACGCTGCCACTGGCACGGAAAGGAACACTCCAGAAGGCACAGCTTGAAACAATTCGGGAACACCCGCTTTCTGAGCCGGAACTGAAACAGATGGCACAGGAGATTGTCGAACGGGCAAAACGGGATCCTGACGGTTTTATTGAGGTTGAAAAAAAGGGAATTACGGTTGTTCAGATCGGCTCCCTGCGTATTACCATCGCCCGTCGTCCCTTCTCTGACGGCATGGAAATTACGGCAGTACGGCCGACGGTTTTCCGCTCACTTGATGACTATAAGTATGCAGATTTGATCCGAGAGCGTCTCGCAGGAAACCGCCATGGCATTCTCATTGCGGGAGTACCAGGCACCGGCAAAACAACATTTGCCCAGAGTCTTGCCATGTACCTGTTCGATCAGGGTTGTCAGGTTCGGACGATGGAAGCCCCACGTGACCTGCAGGTTCCTGACCAGATTACCCAGTATGCCCAGCTTGAAGGCAGCATGGAGAA
>CAZBGM010000016.1:2522-21333 GCA_964491505.1 uncultured Methanomicrobiaceae archaeon
TGCAGGTTCCTGACCAGATTACCCAGTATGCCCAGCTTGAAGGCAGCATGGAGAATACCGCAGAAGTGCTGATGCTCATCCGCCCTGATGTGGTCTTCTTTGATGAGGTGCGTAATGATGAGGACTTTAGGGTCTTTACTGATCTGCGTCTCGCCGGACTTGGCATGGTCGGTGTCGTGCCGGGCAAGAGTGCTCAGGATGCGGTCTGCCGCTTTTTGGAGCGGGTGGATTTCGGTCTGCTGCCCCGCACGGTTGACACAGTCATTTTTGTGAATCAGGGTGAAGTGGCTCGGGTCTATAGTCTCAGTTTCTCTATCAAGGAACCCGCAGGATTCGATGGTAAAATCGGTGCCTGTCCGGTGATCTCGTTAACCGGCTTAGGCGCTACCGCAACCGAGTGCGAGATCTTCCGGTATGAGGGAGAGACCATTGCCCTCCCGGTGGATGGAGAACTTCAGACAGCGGTTCAGACAGCACCTGTGGTTGTCAGGAAACCATCTGCGGTAAAAACAGTATCCAAAGAAGCTGTGATTCCGGTTGAAATCCCGACTCCGACCCCTGAGCTTGCTATTGCTGAATCAACTGAGAAAGCGGAAGAAGAGCCGGCAGAAGAGGGACATCTCTCATGGAAGCTTGCTGAGCGTGACGTTGAGCGCGAGATCGGCAGATTTTCCGATGGCCCGGTGACGGTTGCGATGCAGAGTGAGAACAAAGCGGTCGTCTACATTGATGATCGTGACGTTCCGGCCGCGATTGGCAAGGGAGGCAAGAATGTGGCTGGCATCGTCAACAAGCTCTCGATTGGTATTGATATCCGGCCCCGAAGCGAACTTGACAATGTAAAGATTCGCGATAATATGGAACCCGTGCCGGTTCCTGACGCACCGCCGGAAGAGTCGAATGCCGCCTCAAACAGCACGATTGTAGTAAATGGTGAAAATGTCGTCATTCACTGCCTGGAATATAGTGGGAAGATTGTCGACGTTTTTGCCGGCAAAGTCTATCTGGTCACTGCAACGGTCACCGACTCAGGCGATATTGAACTGGCAAAGAACATGGGCACCGGCCAGGAACTCATAAAACGGCATAGAGATGGCGAAGAGATCCGGGTCTGTCCGGTCTGAAACAGAAGGGGGCTATCATCGTGAGTCAGGATACCATAGCAGATTATGAGAAACGATATGCTGCAGGGTGGAAAAAGAGTTTTGAGTCTGATCCATCCGAAAAAGAAAAGTTTTATCTGAATGTTGCCTATCCCTACCCCAGCGGAGCGATGCATGTGGGGCATGGGCGAACTTATATTGTGCCGGATATCATCGCCCGTCATCAGCGGATGTGTGGCAAGCAGGTGCTGTATCCGATGGCATTTCACGTCACCGGCACCCCGGTGATTGGCATTTCCAAGCGGATTGCAGGCGGTGACGAACAGACGGTAAAACTCTACCGCGATCTCTACCGCGTCCCGGAAGAGAAGCTTGCTTCCTTTGTGGACCCAATTGAGATTGTCAGGTATTTTAGTAGTGAGTATCAGCGGATAATGAGCCGCTGTGGACTTTCAATCGACTGGCGCCGTCAGTTTACCACGGTTATTCCGCAGTATTCAAAGTTTATCGAGTGGCAGTACGGCCATCTGTACGAGGACAACCACGTCGTTCGCGGGGCGCACCCGGTAAAATACTGCCCGGCGTGTGACAATCCGGTGGGAGATCACGATCTCTTAGAAGGCGAAAAGTCTGAGATTGTGAAGTTCGTGCTGGTTATGTTTTCGTGGAAGGATGCAAAGATTCCCTGCGCCACCCTTCGGCCGGAAACTACCTATGGGGTAACAAATCTCTGGATAAATCCGGAGATTACCTATGTGGAAGTGCTGGTCGATGGCCAGAAGTGGATTCTTTCACAGGAAGCCGCTGATAAAATGGCCATGCAGGATCACACCGTAGAGATTCTCGGTGCAATTGCCGGTGCTGATATTGTGGATCAGACTGTCTCGCACCCACTCTGTGGTGAAGTTCCGGTGTTGCCAGCGACCTTTGTTGACCCGGATATGGCAACCGGCATCGTAATGAGTGTGCCGGCCCATGCACCGTTTGACTACATTGCACTCCGGGATCTTCAGTCCGAAGGCAAATATACTGAAATTACACCGGTACCGCTGATTACGGTAAAGGGCTATGGAATCTGCCCGGCGCAGGACGCAGTGGAGCGTGCCGGCATTACCAATCAGAACGACGCTGCGATGGAGGTGCTCACGCAGGAAGTATATAGCGCCGAGTTCTCCCACGGAAAGATGCTCCCGCAGTATGGCGGAAAACCGGTCCGTGAGGCACGGGAGGAATATTCGGATATCATGCTTGAGCAGTTTGGCTCAATTGTGATGTATGACTTTGACAACCGAAACGTTGTCTGCCGCTGTGGAAGTCGGGTCTATGTGAGGATTCTGCATGACCAGTGGTTCCTTCAGTACAGTGATCCTGACTGGAAGAAAGCCGTGCATGAGCAGGTCGACAGCATGAAACTCGTGCCACCTGAAGTGCACGCTGAGTTCGACCGTACCGTTGACTGGCTCCGGGACTGGGCATGCACCCGGCGTGTCGGTCTTGGTACGCTGCTGCCGTGGGACAAAACCTGGCTTGTCGAACCGCTTTCTGATTCGACCATCTACATGGCCTACTACACGATCGCTCACAAACTCAATGACATCGAGCCGGAACTTCTGACGCCGGCTGTCTTTGATTATGTCTTCTTAGGCAAGGGCGACCCAGCTACACTACCGGTGGCAAAAGAGACGGTGGAAGATCTCAGAGCCGAGTTTCTGTACTGGTATCCATATGATTTCCGCTTCTCCGCAAAGGATCTCATCTCCAACCACCTGACCTTCCAGCTCTTCCACCATGTGGCTATCTTCCCTCAGGAACTGCAACCACAAGGTATGGTTGTCTTTGGGATGGGCCTTCTGGAAGGAGCGAAGATGTCGTCATCCAAGGGCAATGTGGTGCTGTTAGAGGATGCCATCAATGAGTTCGGTGCTGACACAGTCAGGATGTTTCTGGTTGGCAGTGCGGAACCGTGGCAGGACTTTGACTGGAGAAACGAACTGGTCTCGTCCACCTGGCGCCAGATTGAGCGGTTCAGAAACCAGATCTTAGAAGGCATTGAAGCCGAAGGTGAGTACCCCATCGATGCCTGGCTTGCCTCCCGGATGCAGGATCATATTTCCCGCACGAGCGATGCACTGGTCTCTTTCCAGACCCGTCAGGCTCTGCAGGAGGCATTCTTCCAGATCGAGACCGATCTGAAATGGTATCGTCGCCGTCTCCCTGAAGGCGTTCGTGGTTCAGCGGTTCTGAGGGACATTAGTCTGGCATGGATTCGGCTGATGGCACCGTTTATTCCGTTTACCTGTGAGAATATTTGGGAGCAGGTCGGCGATGGCGGCGAGGTGGCGTATGCATCGTGGCCGGTAGCCGATCCTTCGAAGGTTGATGAGAATAACGAGCTTGCAGAAGAACTTTTACAGCGCACGCTGGAGGATGTGGAGTCGATTCTCAAGCTGATTCAGATTGAGTCGGAGACGCTCACGCTCTTTGTGGCACCGGCTTGGAAACAGCAGGTCTTCACCACAATAGCCAACGCGGCTGATAAGAAAAATGTCATGAAAGAGATTATGCAGGATCCTGCCATGCGGAGCCTCGGTGGCATGGTCCCGCAGGCATCCAAGCAGATCACGAATCTCATCCACCGATTCCCGCCGGAACTTGTTGCTGCCCTTGCGGCCTCGCCGGTTGACGAAACGGCAGTCTTTGAGGTTGCATCAGCATTCCTTGAACGTGAAACAGGTCTGAAGGTAGTCATTGTGCCTGCTGATGAAAGTTCCCACCCGAAGGCAAAACAGGCTCTGCCGTTTAAGCCAGCACTGGTTATAGAATAATAATTTCATTCCTTCTCCCTTTTTTTGCAAAATGTTAGTTTCCATATAGCATAGGCTGTCCTCAACAGAACTGTTATACAACCCAACTTTGACAATTGGCCTATTAATCTGTGGTCGAAATAGGTTTCGGTGAACATTATGAATCATCGAAATCTCTCTTATTTGGGGTAATCTTGTTTGGAAGGAACCCTCTCCATTTGTTAGAAAAAGCGATCCTTTTTTCGGTAACGGTATGGCAACACTGGGGTGCTTTTTTCTAAACGTTTCGTATGAGAAACAATAGTGACGACGATGACGCTACAAAAAAGATATGATGAGAGAATGATTATTTTCCGGCTTTCTTTGCTTCCTGTTCAGCCTTTTTCTTACGTTCTTTGGTGTTATACCCAGTCACAAACTCAAGATAAGCTCTGAATTGTTTGTTGGTGCTGAGCACGACCTCATCCGCTTTTGCCTCTTCCATCTTTGAATACAGTTCACTGTCTGACTCGGTATCGACTGCCATTTTTTTGCCGGAGACAAAGGTTTCAAACCGCGAAAATGACCCTGAGGCGATAAAGTAATGACCATCCTTCTCTTCGGGTTTCACCCCGAAATAGGTCTCAAGCCCTTCAATCATACGTTCTTCCATACCTTTGGTAAAGCCACGTTTGATAGGATATTCCTGCATGTCTTATCTATTGTCCTGCCACGGATATGCTCTTTGTGATTGCCGGTGAACTCTAGCAGTGTCATTTAATAGCATGGAATGAGAATACACAACAAGAGGACGTTTTGAAGATGACTGAAATAGAAGGTGGTTCTTAGCAATGGAGGATATTCGTATCATCTCAGAACCCTTGGGGGATGGGCCGGTGACCATCCTCGTAGGGTTTCCGGGAAGTGGTCTGGTTGGGAGTATTGCGCTCCAGTATATTGTTGATGAGCTGAAATTTGAGCACATTGGCAATATTACGAGTAAATATTTCCCGCCGGTTGTTATGATGGCGAAAGGACTTGTGAATGTGCCGACGCGGATCCACCGTAAGGACAATATCATCGCTATTATTTCTGATATTCCACTCCATGCGGCAATCTGTTATGAGGTCGCAAACGGTATCATCGAATGGGCTCAGCAGACGGAGATAGAGCGCATAGTGCCCCTCGCCGGTATTATCACAAACGAACCGGAGAAGAGGGTCTTCGGTGTTGCCACTGACGAAACGTCTCTGGAAAACATCCAGGAACGGACACAGCTTCTTCCGCTTGGAAGCATATCCGGCCTGCCAGCTAGCCTCCTGACCGAGTGCAAACTCCGTGACATTCCCGGATATAGTCTTCTTGGGGAGACCGTAAATTCCCCGGACCCGCGAGGAGCCGCGTCAATTGTCGGAGTCCTGAATGAACTTTTTTCGTTCGATCTTGCCGTGGAACAACTTCTTGAGCAGGCAACAGAGCTCGAAGCAGCGTTCCAGGCGATGGCAGAACAGGTCCAGCAGACAGAACAGGAACAGGCAGTGCCGACGAAAGAGCACCTGCCGATGTACGGGTGAGATATCATGTGGTGTGCTGCACTAACCGGAATCTCTCCTGTGGTTACTGATGAACTTAAAAAAGGCAAAGCACGGACGATTGAACTTCAGAGTGCCCATAATATTATCACCCTGACGGGCACGAAGCCCGGCGATTATATCTTCATGACGATGGTGGATCAGGATGATCTTTGTGCCGGAGACAAAGGCATCATTGTTGCTGTTGAATCGATAACGATCAATATGAAACGGCTGGTAGAGTATGTCCATCCTACTCATGTTGAAGAACGGGAGCGGATGTCTGCCCGCATCAAGGTTCGGTACGCAACGATGGCAATGATCAAGGAAGTACAGGGACAGGAGTGGTCAACTCCTACCGTAGTGAAGTTTGTCCACTCGTCCTGCTACCACGCTCAGTAACCCGTTCATTTATATTTTCATTTTATTTTTTTTAGATCAACGGCCCAGCGGGCTATAGCCGGTGCCACATAACCACAGCGTCTGATTTCCATGATTTCCAGCCCCAGTGAATTGTAGATCTTTTCCCGCTCAGCAAGGTTATTTTTGGCATCGAATGTGTAGAGATGAAGCAATCCGCCGGGAATGACAGAGGGTAGAACCCGTGGGAGAAATGCCAGTTCGTTTAGGCCATAGGGGGCCGGGAGTATAGCACGGGAAAAGGTTCCCTGTACGAGTTGTGGGATGGCAAAGGCATCGGCATGCAGGAGATCGACATTCTCATAGACATTGTTGAGATGAAGATTGTGCAGCAACCAGCGGCATGCATAGGCGTTTTTTTCAAGGGCAACAACCCGGGCGCCCCGTTTTGCAGCCGGGACTACAAAGGGTCCGACGCCGCAGAAGGGGATGAGGATTCGCTCGCCGGGCTGAATGCTTCCGGCAACCCGTTGCCGCTCACATCCCAGTCGAGGCGAGAAAAACGTCTCCCTGAGATCCAGGCAGTACCGGCATCCGTATTCATGGTGGGTCGTGACGGTTTCTTCCCCGGATAGAACAGTAAATCCAGCGGTCCGGAATGGGCCGCTGGTATCTGCGGTTTTCGCAAGCACTGTTATTATATTGTGGTGGCGGGCTGTGATGGCATCTGCAATAATCCGGCGTATCTCCGGGTCTGGAGGCAGAGGGTTTTGTGGGGTGATGATGGCGATATTGCCAATTACGTCATATCCGTTAGGAAGTCCCATGCAGACCGACTCAGGGATGGTTCCTCTGAGATCATCACGAAGTCCCACGATCTACTGCTCCATGAGTCTTTTTCGATATCTGGTATCGACTCTTTTTTCGTTCATTCTCTCTTAAAGGTTAAACCTTTGAAGAACAAAGTATGTAGGTATATTCTTGGGCCTGTGGCTTAGCCAGGATATAGCGCCGGGCTTCTAACCCGGATGCCAGGGGTTCGAATCCCCTCAGGCCCGTTCTTTTACTATTTTTATCCTGAGGAGCAGGAGGTTTTAGGCATAAAGACCGTTCATTATTTCACTCTGGCTATGGAATATCTCTAGTAATATCATAGAGAGGAGAAAAGAATGAGCAATACACATGGGCGATATCCCCTACCAATACATGGGCTTTTTGTCCTGGCACTGATTTTTGTCGTCCTTCTGGGGATGCAGGCGACATCATATCTCGTAAATATGTTCATTCTGTCGCTTTTCTTTGCCTTACTTGGCATCCCTCTGCATCTTTGCCTGCGTCGTCGTCTTCCTGATGTGATAAGTGTCAGTCTGATTCTCGGACTCTATCTGGTACTCATCCTTGGCGTGCTCCTTCTTGTCTTTTATTCCATGGGACTTTTGGTCAGTGATATCGGTACCTATCAGGCAGAGTTTGCTATTCGTATGAATGAACTGTTCGGGTTCCTCTCAAACTACGGTATAAATCTGGACAAATGTACCTTGTCATCACTTATTGACTGGAATCAGATATCATCGGTACTTGTTTCTCTCGGTGCCCAGACCGGCGCGATTCTCGCCGATGCTTTCTTTGTTATTGTAATTACCGGCTTTATGATTCTGGAAGCCCCTAATGTGCCCGGTCGCCTTCGTCGCTATCTGAAGATTAGTGAGGAATATGTGGGCACACTAGAGGGGATGGTGAAGAAGGTCATTGAAGTAATGGTTGTCCGCACCCAGACGAATATTGCCCTTGGGGCTGTTCTTAGCGGATATCTGTGGATCCTTGGAGTTGATCTGGCAGTGCTCTGGGGAATTCTGTGCATTGTGCTCAGTTATATCCCCTACATAGGTCTGATTATTGCTGCGGTTCCGGCAATTTTCCTTGCCTGGCTTCAGTACGGGCTCTGGGGTGCTCTGGTGGTCGCTGCGGGTGTATGTGTGATTAATTTCGCTGTGGAAAATGTATTCTTCCCACACCTTGCTGCCAAGGCGTTTCAACTTCCGGCACTGGTTATTATCCTGGCCCTTGTTCTCTGGACATGGGTGTTGGGGCCGGTTGGTATGTTTATGGCCATTCCTCTGACTGTGATGATCTTTTTAGTACTGCAGGCTCATACGGAGACAGAGTGGATTCCACTCGTCTTTGGTGCTGGTGAGGAAGAAACTGAAAAATAATCTGGCTGGGGATATGACTCCTCTTCCAGATGTATTTTTCCTGATGGTTGGTGGGCAGAGAACTGACAAATTCTGATTTTATAAGGAATTGGTCGCTTTTTTAAGAATAATTTGCGCATACTTTTAAATAATAGATTGATGTATTGAACAGTATGTCATCTGATTTTGTCTGTGAGGCGAAATCCACGCTCATGTAATAAATGTGGTAAATTTTTTTTAGATGATAGGAGAAAAAGAAAAATGACTGAATTGAAAAAAGTTGGAGTATTTTCGGTGGCAAAGATTTTTGCCGTGATTTCGTTAATTCTGGGCCTCATCTTTGGAATTATTGTTCTGATTGCTGGTGGGGTAGTTGCTCTGTTTTCGCCAGAGGCGGCAGCTGCTATGGCAGGCGCTGGGATTGTATTGGTTATTGTCATGGCAATTGGAGGCGCCATCTCGGGTTTTATCTACGGAGCGATTGCAGCGTTTATCTACAATCTTGCAGCAGGATGGTTTGGCGGAATTGAAGTTGAACTCGTCTAATCTCACTCTTTTTTTGGCATGAAATATTCTGGAATACGTTTTCATCCAGAATTTTAAAAAATAGGAAGTGAATCAGAGCACTTTCGTGCCGGGTGCTGTGTCTTTTAGAGTTGTAAGCAGTGCTGCATCGTCACCGGCAGCGAGAATCATACCGTTTGATTCCACGCCGAAGAGTTTTGCGGGCTTTAAATTCGTAACAACAATGACTGTCTGGCCTACAAGTTCTTCACAACCATAAAACGGTGCGATACCGCTTACGACCTGGCGGGTTTCAGTGCCGATATCGACCTGAATCCTCAGGAGTTTCTTCGACCCTTCGATCTGCTCTGCTTCCAGAACTTTTCCGACGGTCATCTCAACGTTTGCAAATTCGTCTATTGTTATCATGGTATTTTCCTCGGTTGATTCTTCTGTAGTTGGGTTTTGTTCGGTCTCTGATGCAGGTAGGGTTGCCTTTCCGTCTGCTACAGCGACGCGTTCATTGAGCACCGCTTCAAGGTCTGCGAGGCGGTCGTCTTCGATCTTTTCAAAGAGGATCTTTGGTTTGGGGAGCGCTGTGTGGTCAAATCCGGTCACAGCATCAGCGAACGTGTGGTCCTGAACCGAGTCATCATAGCCCAGAAGATGCCACGCTTCTGCGGCACTCTCGGGGATCACTGCATCGAATAAGAGCACCAGTGCCTTTGCAATCTGAAGGCAGTCGCGAATGACCTGCTCTGCTGCGTCTTTATCTTCTTTCAGGAGTTTCCACGGCGCTGCATTCTGAATATAGGAGTTCCCGTAGGAGGCAAGGGCCATAATAGCATCAATTGCGCCTTTAAACTCGTAATCCCGCACCGCTGTGTCTGCTGCGAACGTGGCGCTTTCGATTTCCGCTAATACATCTGGGTTGCATTCCAGCTCCGGGATGCCGCCCAGTTTCTTTGCAGCGAAGTGTAGGGTCCGGTAGAAGAAATTCCCAAAGGTGTCGACCAGTTCGTTGTTGATGCGGGCCTGGAATTCCTTCCATGAAAAGTTGAGCTCTTTGGTATGGCTGGTATAGCTGACCAGGTAATACCGGAGATAGTCTGCGGGCAGACCTTTATCGAGATAATCATCGTTCGTCCAGACTACATAGCCCCGGCTCTTTGAGAAGGTTTTATCGTCGATCTTTACCATTCCCGAGGCGACTACCGCTTTCGGATTGCTATAGTCTGCCCCTTTGAGAATTGCCGGCCAGAAGACACAGTGATGGTAGATGATATCCTGCCCGATGAAGTGGATGATGGGGGCATCGCCTTTCCAGAATACTTCCCAGTCGCCGCCGGTCTCTTTTGCCCATTCCTCTGTAAATGACATATATCCAATCGGGGCATCAACCCAGACGTAGACAACCAGACCATCATGGCCCGGAAATTTCACTCCCCAGTCGAGCGTCCTGGTAATACACCAGTCGTGTAGCCCCTCGTTGATCCATCCCAGAGCGTAGTTTCGTGCGTTTGGTGTTCCTTCGAGGGTTGGAAGCCATTCCTTGAGGAAATCACTGAAGTTACTAAGA
Source organism: uncultured Methanomicrobiaceae archaeon (assembly GCA_964491505.1). Lineage (GTDB taxonomy): Archaea > Halobacteriota > Methanomicrobia > Methanomicrobiales > Methanomicrobiaceae > CAZBGM01. Next base: position 12,615 of record CAZBGM010000016.1, read on the forward strand.
CGGAAGAAGAAATGTTCCTGCTCACGAAGTTCTGCTTTTCCTCCGCATATTTTACAGATAGGATCAGAAATCTCGCCGGGCTCAAGGTGTTTGCCGCATCCCTGATCACATTCGTCGCCGCGTGCCGGGGCACCGCAGTGCGGGCAGGTGCCCTCCACATACCGGTCCGGCAGGAACATTTTGCAGGACGGGCAATAGTTCTGGCTGATTGTCTCTTCATAGACGTAGCCCTTTTCGATGAGTGATGAAATAATTTCAGTTGTCCGGGCGTGGTTTGTTGGATTGTCCGTCATCCCGAAGTGACTGAAGTCCACGCCCATGCGCTCAAAGGTCGTTTTGAAGTGCTCGTGGTATCGTTCGCAAATCTCGCGGGGTGTTTTGCCTTCTGCCTCTGCACTGATGACGACCGGCGTTCCATGGTTGTCTGAGCCACAGATGAAGGTGACGGTCTCACCGGCATGGCGCAGAAAACGGACGTAGAAATCCGCCGGAACATAGGTGCGTAAGTGCCCGATGTGGCAAGGACCGTTGGTATACGGAAGCCCGCAGGTGACGAGAATGGGCGTATCACTCATGCCTATATTTTTTGCTGTTTAAAGCAATAAAACCATAAGTACACTCTAAAAAGGATGATTTCCGGATGAAAAAAAAGATTTCCTGTGTGGTTCGTTCGATAGGTAGTGAACCCGGTGAACCTGACGCTGCTGACGTCGCGGCCTGGATTTCGGGGCATCGTGGTGAAGAGGCTGATTTAATCTCTTATGCGCTGGACCGGACTCTTGCGGCACAGGATGAGGTGGAAAACCGCTGTGCTGGTGGTCTCTTTTACGGGGAGCGGATACTGGAGAGTCTGGTTGGTGTGAAGGACGGGATGCTGCGGGGAGAACCAAGTGTTGATCTGAGAGCAATCCGACAGGATGCTGAAAGAATCAGGCGTGCCGGAAAATGGAACTGGTGTGCCCTGCCCTCTCTCACGTCACTTGACCTTGAGGATAAGTACTTTAATGACCGGGAAGAGTTCGTAGCGGCTCTGTCAGAACTATATCGTAAAATAATGCGGGAGATGCGGGATGCAGGAGTTCAGGGACATGTCATTCTCGGTGACCGGTTCAGCGAACTGGAACGTGAAGAACTGGCCAGTAGAAAGGTAATTTTTGCCTCTCCTACGTGGGATTCTGCGGCGAACCGGGGGATTCTCTCGGTCCAGCATACCTTAGTGCTCCCGGCGACTCATCTTGGGCGCCTTGAACTGCTCCTTGAGAATTATGAGGTGCGTTCCGTTTGTCTGCTGGACGGCGAGCCAAAAGAGTTTACGGCAGCATGTGCCTGGTTTGATCCGCAGGAAATAGTGGCCGGGGGATATGCCCCGACAGCAGACCCTGATTACTGGAAAAATATTATTTCGAAGGCGTATCTGCTGCAATAGTCTCGGCTACGGCAACGAGATCTTTGAAGTGTTTGCTTGATTTGGTGAGCTTAAACCGGAAGCGGTCCCACGAGGTGAATGGGAAACTGCCGCCTGCTGCCGGTGGATGACCGCCGCCACCGAAATTGCGGGCAATCAGATGACTGATTGGTGGGACCGAGCGAATTGAGAACCGCCCTTTATCTGAGACAATGACTTCCACATCGGTTGCCATCTCATCACGGATGGCGTGGGCGGTTTCACTTGGGTATCCGTAGAGTGGCGCAAAGGCAATCTTATAATGGCCGGCGTGAATCGTGGTGTGCCGGATGCTCTTCTGGATGCATTCTTCCCGTTCATGGCTGATCCGGGCGAATTCTGTCTCAACAAATGTGTTGGTGAATTTCCCCTCTGCCAACAGATCACGAATTTGATTCTGATTATTTTTGAGGGAGCAGACCTGACCAAGAACTTTGGAGCGGGGGTCTTCGTGTTTCCATAGATCATAGTCACAGACGACGCGGGCGATTTCAGCAGCGGTGGAATCGCCGGGCATGAGGTCGCGTGCCACGACACCCGTTGCGCAGGTGGTTTCATCGATATGCAGGAGTGAGGTGTGGGCTTCTGCCGCCGCTTTCTCTTCGTCGGTCCATTTGTGGTGGTCACGCCATTCAACGTTCCAGTCATTTTTTACTGCTGTTTTCAGGGAGGCATCGGCGTCCCGGCAATAACCAAGGTCTGAGATGCTTAATGTGTCGCCATTGCCCGGAAGTGCAGCAATGGCTTTCAGCGCGTGGGTGAATTTTCCAACCGAGCACCAGATGGTAAAGACCTTCCCATATTTCATGTGGTGAATGGCATCTGCGCCTGCCGCATCAAGGTCGTTGTGGGTGAGGTGAACGATGCGTGCATCGCGGTTTCTGGCCGCCTGAAGGAGTTCAGGAGAAGGGAATCGGGGGCCTTTTTTCGTCATCTGTACTATAAATTGGCACCTGAGGTCTTGTTAAGGTATGGTTGAAGTGTTTTTTGTTCGGTTTGTTCCTCACAAATCAAATCCTTTATATTCAGAAAACACAGATGTATGTATCCACCTGCCTCAGTAGCTCAGTCCGGGAGAGCGCCAGACTGAAGATCTGGTTGTCCCCGGTTCAAATCCGGGCTGAGGCACTTGTTTTTACGTTTTCAATCCTTTACGGGACGCATTTCTTGATGTATGAGAAGCAGTCTCTCTAGGTCGTGGAAATGCAATATTCCAAACGGCCCCTCGCTTTGAATCCAGCGTAAATGTGCCGTGTAATTGTCTCGTTATAATGCCGTAGATCAGGCTGGTTCCAACTGATTCCGTCTTTGCAGGGATAAAATCGTCTGACATTTCTATGCCATCGTTAGCAATCCGAATGAGGACGTTATCGTGCTCTTCGCTGAAAAAGGATTATTATTTTTCGATTGCTTCTATGGTGTCAGCAAATGCTTCCTGATCAACGATTTCCCCACCAGCTTGTGATGCTTCTATGAGAGAGAATGCAGGGTATTCCTGAAGATCAATGGTTCCATTGGCTAACGAAAAGTTCAGCACATGCCCTCCGGTACGGTGGTCTGTGGAAATGAAATGCAGATGTTCTCCGGGCACTGAGAGACCCGCTCCGGTCCATGCCGGAGACCACACGCCGATGATGGTTCCGGTAACATTGGTAAAGGGGAAGACGCTCTGGTGTTTGACGACCTCTGAGAGAGGAATGTAGGGCGGCTCCTGTCTGGGTACGCTGCGGGCATTCAGCGTGTCAAAAGTTCCTTCAATTCTGATGAGCTTGAATTGTCCCTGATGTTCGTTGTGGGTGGAAATTAGGGTGGCAAGGTTGGTTCCGTTCAGCGGGCGGTCGCTTGAGGTTTGCGTCAGCAGTTGGAATGAATTTGAATACGGTGCTGCCTGGGCAAAAGGTGTTGTCATGTCCAAAGATAGAATGTGAACAGTGCCGTCTGCCCGAATCTGATAGGGGGTGCCATCCAGAATAATCAGTTCGCCGTCGAGATGGTCCACGGTGCCCAGACTACACGTTGTGTTGCTCTGAATGAGGGTGCCAAGTGTCACCGTTCCATTATAGTCTCCATCGAGAAGTGAACTTATAAGGCCGTTCTGGAGGAATTCCCTATCTTCCTGAGGCAAGGTCGCCGTTGCTGATGTGGAGGTGTCGACACATGCTGCGAAGCAACAGGTGAGTATGAGTACAACGGTGACCAATAAACCGTATTTCAGGGTTTTTTTGTGTTGTGCTGACTGTTTCATGATAGTGATTTCTGGTGTGAATATTTATTCGTTGGTTGGATAGTGTAGTGTAAGTCCAACGCCAACTTCTTCTCCGGGTGCGACCTCTGCAAGGTGTAACATTGCCCTTTTTCCTGTGCAGTGGCAGGGATGGAGGGAGGCGGGGTGAACGCTCTTCAAATACTCTGCTGTTGCAGTAATGCGTTCTTCTCCGGCATCGTAGAGGTGCATGCCGCCGATAATGTCGACGATTCGGTTCTCTCCGGTGACTTCTTTTGCGTATTCAACCGTTGAGCAGATTCCGGCGTGGGAACATCCGGCGATAAGCACCATCCCCTCGTCCGTCAGACAGGCCAGGGCTGAATCGTCGGGCACCGTATCGGGGATGATACCTTCAGGGGTATGCAACAGTCCTATTGTGGGTCGCTCTTCGAAGGGGAATAGCGTTGGAATCTCTCCGAGAAAGACCATGTTGTCGTTTAACCAGTAGGGCGAGACGGTTTCCTGTAGGGTGCCCCACACAGCAAGCGATTCTTTTCCGACAAGTGTTCCGATAGTGCCGAAATGTTCACAGGTACGAAGTGCCAGTGCTGCCGGGTGAAAGACAAATTCTCTTTTTTGTGCTGCTGCCTCACCAGATTCTGCTGCAGACCAATATTGCAGTAAAGACGGCAGGCCACCGGTGTGGTCGATGTGGCCGTGTGAAATGATAATGGTATCAAGCTGGTTCAGATCGATTCCCATTGTTAGAGCATTTCTGAGAAAAACATCAGAATAGCCGCAGTCAAAGAGGATCTGCCGGTCGCCCTCTTTGATGTAGACCGAAAATGCTGGTTCTGCCAGAAAATACCTATCAATGAGCGTATTGTTGTCTACCAAAACGGTCAGATCCATGGTATAGGGAGTTTGTAATCCTGAGGCTTTAGTTTTGTGTGAAGGAAGAGACTCCAGAACCATCGGTTCTGTTGTCACCCCTTCATCTTCCGTCTGTTAATAGTGAAATAAAATGATCATATTAATGGTATCTGAAATATGATTGAATGAGGTGAAAGGGAGAGCGTTAGGAAAAAAACGATCATTGAGCACGACCCTGATGGTTGCTCTTCTTGTCATTGTATTCTCTCTGATAGTCTCTATTTCTGCTTTAGGATATTATTCTGCAAAAGAGGATCTTACCTGCCGGTTTTCCTTAACGATGGATGATGGTGCCCGAAGCCTTGCAGAGAAGGCGGTGCTGGTGGATAAAGGTCTCAAACTTCATGAGATTACTTGTGAGGGGCAGCTCAAAGAGAGTTTTGTACCGTTTCTTGCCTCATATAAAAGAGCGACCGGAGATCCTGGTGCCATGGATCTGATTTCTCTCAAAGATGAGATCTCATCAGGTCTGGGTGGGACGGTGGAACTTTTCCTGATCAACGAAACCGGGGTTATTGAATATACGACATACGAACCAGACCGTGGCCTGGATTTCAGGAAATGGCCAACTTTTTATGAGTCTATTTCCACCATTAGAGAAGGGGATTCATTCTCTGCTGACCGGGTGACATACAGTTTTGTCTTAAAAGATCAGTTGATGAAATATGCGTATATGCCGACGCCGGATCACCGGTATCTACTCAAAATAGGTTTTTCTTCAGTCCACTTTTACCAGGCACGAAATGAGTTCTCTTATCTTGCAGTGACCGGAGATCTTGTCAACCGGTCATCTGAGATTTCTTCGGTAACACTGTATAACTGGGCCTTTAGAAAGATCGGTGGGGATAAGGCGGAGGGTCTGGTGCTTCTTGAAACCCTTGACTCGGTACTTACCACAAAACAGGGTCTGGTGGTTACTGATGAGACGAACCATACGATGACACAATATGTGTACATCGATCTTGACGATCAGACAGATCCTTCGTCAGTTTATATGAATCTCGTCGGTGAGATTGTGTATTCAACCGAAGAGCTGGATCAGATTCTGGAACGAACCCGGATGGTTACGGTTCTCCTCTGTCTGCTGGCTATTTTTCTGAGTGTGCTGGGTACCTATTTCCTCTCACGGCAACTGACCCGTTCTGTGCGTTCTCTGGTCAGTGATATTGATACTATTGCCGATGGGGATTTGAATCATCAGATTGGAATGACCGATTCCGCTGAAACTGAGGAGATTCGGGAGAGTACGATGGTGCTGGTTGCTCGTCTGAAGGAAGAACTGGCAATAATTCAGGATAAATCTGAGATCCTGAATCTGGAGCTTGAGGAACGAAAAGTTGTTGAGGATGCCCTTGAGATGGCCAACAGAAAACTCAATCTGCTCACCAGCCTTACCCGGCACGACCTTCTCAATCAGCTGACGGCACTTCAGGTCTACCACGATCTTCTGCAACAGCATTGCAATGATGACGATATGGCAAAGGAATACCTGAAGAATGTTGGGTGTGTCCTTGAAAATATTGGGGATCAGATTGACTTCACCCGTGAATATGAGGAGATGGGTGTTCGGCGCTCGGACTGGCAGGATATAAGCGCACTGGCGATAGAAATTGCCTCAGAATGGTCCTTAAAGAGCATTGCTGTTAAGACTGAAACCACCGGGCTTCTGATCCGTGCTGACCCGTTGATTCGAAAGGTGATTTACAATATCTTTGAGAATGCACGACGTCACGGCGGAGGGGTTACTGAGATTGTTCTTCGGTTTGTTGTGGCTGAAGATGGCCAGGGGGTGCTGGTGATTGAAGACAACGGAGATGGAGTCCCGGCAGCGATGAAGGAGCGGATCTTCGAGAAGGGCTTCGGTAAGAATACGGGATTTGGTCTCTTTCTCTCCCGTGAACTGCTCTCAATTGCCGGTATTACAATCCGGGAGACTGGTGAGGAAGGAGTGGGTGCCCGCTTTGAGATGCTTCTGCCGCCGGGTAGCTGGCGTTTTGAGGAGAAGGAATGAGTTTGGGTTTCATTATTGGTGAGTTCTCCTTCACTCCGTTAAAATATTTTGGGAATTAATCACTTTCAAAATAGTCTATATCAATATTTTTCACGACGTATTGGACTTTTTTTGATACACCAATATCATAATCTATCATTAACTGGGCTAGTCGTTCACCGTCAATGAGAACAACCTTCTGCTCAATTCTCCTGACATACTCATGTGCTTCACGGGAGAACTTTGAAGTGGTAATGAAGACACCCTTCTTTGCCCGGTTTCCTGCAAGACTTCCAACAAACGCCTGTATCTCTGGTCTGCCGACGGTGTTCTGCCACCGCTTTGCCTGAATGTTTACCACATCGAGACCCAGTTTGTCTTCCTTTATGATCCCATCAATTCCGTCATCTCCGCTTTTTCCAACCGCCTGCCCTGCATCTGCCCGAGACCCTCCGTAGCCCATTGAAACGAGGAGGTCCACCACAAGATTTTCGAAGAAGTTTGGTGAACATTGCATGACCTGTTCTAGGAGATCATAGGCGAGCTGGTTACGGAGATCTTGGTAACTATTTCCAAGAATTTCCTCTGGTGTCAGTTCTGATGAATCTGTATTTTTTTCGGCTACTGTATTTGATTTATTAGGGTGGACTCCTTGGTATTCCCGAAATTCTTTGAACTGTTCGAGGTATTTTTTATTAATCTTCCCTGGATTATTTTGGAGGATGCCTTTACCACGATCAGTTATTAGGATGACTCCTCGTCTAGGACTTGAGAGAAGACCTGACTTTTTCAAATAGGTTTTTGCCCAGCCGACTCTGTTCTCAAAGGTTGACTGGCCTCTGCTTGGAAGTCTTTCTGCCTTATCTTCCTCGGAAAGCTGGAACATTTCAGCGGTTTTCTGGTAAACCTCTTTCATGGAATGTTCCTCTCCGTCAGCTATACATTTTAGAACCGGAAGCATCAAAGTCTGATAATCAGGGACGGCCATAATATCTCCTGATTAGTGAAATCTAATTTTGAATACGATAAAATGTTCCCTGTTTTGGGGAGCGTTAAAATGAGTTAGTTTAAGTTTCAACTGGCTATCCTACATCAACCCATCCCTGATAATTACCTTCCAGGCGGTACACCGGACAGAATCCATTTTTCACAAAGGTCTCTGCTCCCTGCATGCTTGCAGCATCTGAGTGGTAGTATATCAGGTATGCAAGGGCAGTGCTGAGATAGGTTCTCTCTTCATTAATGGAAGAAAATGGCATACTAATTGCGCCTGGAAGATGACCGTTTGCCCAGATTGGTGAAAGGTCAACAACGACAACTTTGCCTTCATTAATTATGGCCATTGCTTCTGTAGGACTGATGTCAGAATAGCCTGTAGCTATCATTGTTAATTCTGGTTCAATCGCTTTTTCTTCCTGCCCGGCACAACCTGCCGGTTCTTCTGCTGCTCCAAAAGGACTGAAAACCACGAGCAGAGAGACAGCAAGGATGATGAGGATCGCTCCCACTATGAGGAGAGGCACAGGTCGGTTTGCTTTCTGACTGGTCATACTATACTCCTGAAGGTAGTGTTTGCCTGATGTGTCAGTTCAGAAAATCAGCAATCCTGTCTGAGGATTTATCTGTTCTAAAACGAGCAAACAACAGATTAGTATTGGTTTTTGTCAAGGATATGCCCACCGGCATGAGAAGCATCTCCACTGAATGTTGGAAATGAGGAATCCTCATTCAGTTCAGAAGCACCGTTACATGATACACGTGCGTGAGGAGTATAGGGTGGGTAGTACATGGCCTACCAGCTTTTGCCCGTATCACCTGTACCCCTGTACCACACCTGAGAAATATGGGATTATTTGTGAAACCAACGGCACATTACACTCCGTTTTGGTACACCCAACAGAGCGGGAGGGTGTACCACCCTGTACCAAACCTGTTAGACTGAAAAAAGCCACCACAACCCTCAGTTTCCACATCCCTGGTACCTTTCCCGCGTGCGTTATTATAGGGCATCTAAGAAGATGTGCTGTTTGAGTCATTAAAACAAAGGTCAACGAGGACAGTATATAAGTATAACGAGGGGACTTTGAGGTCAAGTCCGGATGCTGATATGGGGATTCGAACCCCAGTCGCAGGAGTGAGAGTCCTG
>CAZBGM010000017.1:0-20798 GCA_964491505.1 uncultured Methanomicrobiaceae archaeon
GTTACTTCCGGGAGTGTCTTCCCGCGTCGTATCTCTTCACGGATACGGACCTCGGTCTTCTGCACCTCAAAAGAACGGCGGGCGATCTCATAGGCACGCTCTTTTGGAACAACGACGACGCCGCTGTCGTCACCAATGATCCAGTCTCCCTGCCGTACCTGCTGGCCGCAGCAGGAAATCTCCGCACCGATCTCGCCAAACCCTTTTGGCTCTCCGGCATTTGGGACAATGGCTGTTGCGAAAAGGGGTATGGGGAGTTCTCTGATATCATCCACATCACGAACCGCGCCGTCGATGACAATTCCTGCGATGCCCCGGTTGAGGCAGCTTCTGGTGGCAAGTTCACCCCAGGGTGCCACATGGGTCGCCCTCTCGTTGTTGATGACCAGCACATCGCCTTCTGAGGCGATGTCTATCGCTTCTACCGGCTTTGCAAAGTCGCCGGCGAGGGTGCGTACCGGCAACGCTTTCCCGACCATTTTTCTGCCGGGATTAATGGAAATAAGACTGTGCATCGCCCCCTTTCGTAGCATGGCATCTGAAATATTCGGTGTTGAGACGCTCGTAAAGATCGAACGGATCTCTTCTTCCTGTGACTGACGTACCAGTGGGGCAACCGATGGGTCGTCAATGGCTTTTCTTACATTCGCCGTTGCTTCTGTCACATCGGCCGCTTTGATGATGGATGAGCCCACCAGCAGAATACTTGCGCCAGCCCTGACTGATGCGCCTGCTGTTTCTGCTGTCAGACCTCCGGCAGCACCGAGAGGAACGCTGACTGAACCGGCAATCTCCTCGAGAAGTGTGAGGGAATCTTTACCGGTCATTTGCTGGTCGATACCAACATGGGCATTGATGATGTGTACGCCCAGCGCCTCCAGTTCCTTCGCCCGTTGCACTGGTTCTGCAGTATTGAGGAGGTCACCCATCAGGCGCACGCCGTAGAGTTCCGCCGCCCTGACTGCCTCGGCGATGACAGCGTCGTCTGCCTCAGCAAGAATACAGACTACGCCGGCCCCCGCTTTTGCCGCCATCTCAACTTCAATTCCACCGGTGTCGGCAATCTTCATGTCGGCGACGATGACGTGGTTCGGAAATTCTGCTTTCAGTCTCCGGACAATATCCATCCCGGCGCTTTTGATGAGAGGAGTCCCTGCCTCTATCCAGTCTGCCCCGCCGTTCACGGCCTCATGGGCTATTTCCACTGCACGATCCGGCTCAAGCAGGTCAAGTGCGACCTGCAGCACAGGTGAAGCCATAGATCTACATATCAGTGTATAGGAGGAAAAAAAGGTTTGTTCCAATCGCGAAAAAGAAGGGATTAATTGGGATGATTATTCTGAGAAGGTCTCGTAGAAGACTACTTCGTCAAGAGTTTTCTTCTTTGGAATGGTCATCTCTTCAGGGAATCCGGCGGGAAGAAGGGCAATCAGGGCATACTTCTCAGGAACGTTCAGGTATTTCCTGATCTCCTCTGCATACTCTTTCTGATTTCCGGCAACCCAGCAGGAATAGACGCCGTTTGCCATCAGGGCAAGGGCCATCTGGGTTGTTGCTGCACATCCGTCTTCGATAAAGTAGTCGTGGTCGCGTTCACAGAAGACGAAGAAACAGACCTTTGCGTCTTTGATAAACTTCCCGTGGGTTGTCATTTCGGCAATCGCGGCCAGTTTTTCTGGTTCTTTGACAACACCAAAAAGCCATGCCTGGGCGTTTCTGGCGGTTGGTGCGAGGCGGGCACATTCAAGAGCATCTCTGACTGCCTCTTCCGGTACGGGTGTATCCTTGTACTTTCGCACGCTGCGGCGCGATTTGATGTAGGTTGTACCAAGATTCATACCGGGAATATGGGTCTTGCTGCTAAAAAAGGTAGTGGATTCTATGATTTTTACATTTGGGAAGAGGAGCCGAATGGTATCAGATTAGGCTCCCCAGAAATGCCGTGAGATTCTGCCAGCCGTCCAGCAGCACTACCGTGGGGTCAATGCCGAGGATCGGGAAGATGAAGATGAAATACGCAAAGGTGCCGATGGTGCTTCCTACATTTGCAAGTGCTGCCACCAGAACGACCCGAAAGAGCGGGATTTTGCGCATTTCCGTGAACGTCTCAGCCTTCATAATCGCGTCAAAGTCGGCGCCGCTGGGTTTGCGCACTTTTGCTTCGGTAATTGCGGCAAACCACCCGGCAGCGAGCAGGGGATTTAATGATGTCATCCACGAAACGCCGAAGGCAGTCAGTGCTGAGAGGGGATGCCCTCCGGCAAGGAGTGTAAATCCGGCGGCAAGCACGCCATTGATGAGCACCCAGTAGAGAAGTGCCCATCCCAGCACTGCAAGACCGACGCCTGAGAATCCGATGAGCACCAGCAGAAACGCAAAAAGAGCGATAACCCCAAAACCGATAATCTTCGCCCAGGGAAGGTTTGTTGGCGGAGCTATCAGACTTTCACGCGAAGGAAGGGAAGCGGGATTCTTCAGATACGCTTCGATGCCTTTCCGGTGCCCGGCACCCACGACGCCCAGCACGCGTTCATGCCGGGTGGAAAGGGCGATAAGGGAGTGGGCGAGATAGGCGTCACGTTCGTCGATGAGAGCCTTTGCACCCCGGGGGGTGAACCGGCGAAACTCCTCAATCGCCGCATCAACGACATCCCCTTCGGTAAGTGAATCAATATCCAACTCCTCACCGCCGACACCGGCAACTGAGCCGACGAGAGCACTGCCCATCTTGATTTTTTCCCACAGGCTCATCCCTTTCCAGAAACGGGCGAAGGTGATTCTGATATTGCGGTCTGCCATTGCGACCGGAATCCCGCGCTCTTCTGCCTCGTCGAGGGCTGCAATCATTTCAGCGCCGGGCTCGATGCCGACGTCCATGCCGATGCGCCGTTGCAGGTATGCGAGCAACCACTGCACGAGTAACTGAGAGAAGTTGCCGCCGCCTATGACTGTATCGACATCCGGGTTCTCTCCCTTCTTCCGAAGAGCGGCAAGGCGCTCGTCGTCAAGTTCGATGGCGACTACATCGGGTGCAAAGGTATCAATTGCCTCTCTGACATCATCCACGCTCTTTTGTGAGACGTGGGCGGTGCCGACCAGTTTAATCTCACCCATTGATGATCGTTACTCCTTCACTGTCGATAACCACGACGCCGCTTGGTGGTAGCGTGGCCTTCTCAAGATGTATCTGTACCTGCATTGCGTCCTCTTCCTCAAATTTTCGTCGTTGTATCAGTTCGTCTGCGAGTGCTGTGGCCTTTTCTTCTGTGCACGGGTCACTAACTCCCGGACAGGTGAAAGCCACCAGTTCCTCTCCGTCCAGCAGGAAGGGATACGTCCGGCAGATCCATGGCCTGTGTTCATAGATAGCGCAGCGTCCGTCATCCTGCAAAAAAATGCAGTGGTCCTCTGTACGCCGCAGGGCCCAGGCAAGGGTATATTTGGAACCTGCCGGGCCATCTATCATCTCAGGATAGGGTTCGCAGACGTCATCCCACGTCAAGCCGGTCGCTTCCAGAATCACGCGGACTTCCGGGGCGCTTACCAGCACCAGATTCGAGTCCTCTTCGACAGCACTACAACAGGCAGTGCAGTGCCGGCAGGAGAATCCCATCTGAAATATTCTGTCGGCAAGCTGGTCCCGAAAGTCGGTGTCGCCTGTCATTACCGGGTGTGCCCGAGGGTTATGTGGTTGAAATTTTCATAGACCCTGTGTCCCTCTAAGGTATGACTGACTTCGGGGTGCCACTGGATGCCAAAGATGAGCTCTTCGCGGTTTGCAATGGCCTCTGCCCCGCAGATATCTGAACGTGCCAGCAGATCAAAACCGTCCGGAATTTTGGTTACCTCGTCGGCGTGGGACGCCCAGACTGGCATACGCTCCGGATAACCGGCGAGGATATCTGAGCGGTCCAGCAACTCGACGTCTACGCCGCCAAACCCGCCGAACGTTCCTTTGCTGACCTCACCACCGCGCCGTGTGGCGATAATATGCAGGCCCAGACAGATGCCCAGCACCGGCAGGCCAAGATCGACATAATCCGGCGCATTGCCCGCACGGGAAAGATCCGGCCCTCCGCCGAGAATAATGCCGCGGGCATTGTCTGCCACCACATCGGGAGGCGTCTCGTTTGAGACCATCTCCGCCTCGATCTCAAGATCCCGAAGCATCCGTTTGATGAGATGGTTGAACTGTCCGTAATTATTGATAAGATAGATGGGACGCATTCGTATAATGTGGGCCGCAAAAGAGTATATGTTTTCCCGGCACTGCCATTTTAGGCCCGGTGCAGGTAGTCGATAATTGCGCTTCTGATTTCTTCCAAGGAGTGTCCCATCATTGCAGCCAGCCACATTGCTCCGCCCGCACCGGCACCTTCCTTCACGTCACCCAGTGGATAGCGTGCGAGCCCCTTGTGCCCGATGGTTCCGAAATCAGGGTCCACCCAAGAGACCGGACAGCCAATCTCTGCCGCAGTTGTCTTGAAACTGGCACTTGCGTCGTTTGCGACATACGCCGTTGTTACGATGGGCGCGGGTTCTTCACCGATGGCTTTCAAAAATGCGTTGACTGCCAGTAACTGCGTGCCGCCTGCCAGAACAATTGTCCCTTCGTACCCTTTCACAATGCCTGCAACGGCGGGCATCATTGGGTCGCCGGTCTCCCGAAGAATTGCGAGAGGGTCGGTAATACCTTCTGCGCTTAATCGTTCGAGAACTTCGCCGGCGATTGTCTCTTTCAGTGAAACAGGATTTACAGCGAAACTTCCGCTGACCTGTGCACTGTACCCCAGAGCGCGAAGCACGCACAATGCAGAAGTCGTGCCGCCGGGGACAGACTCGCCCAGCACCAGCAGGTCGCTGTATCCGGAGAGACTTTTACCAAGGGTGACGCCACGTTCAAAAATACCCTGTGCGTCCGGCACGGCGGGTCCGTTTCGTGGATCCTCACCACAGTCACCATAGAGTTCGATACATGGGATGGCCGGGTGTTCTGCCAGACCGGCGCTGATGATGACCGGGGTAACGCCAGTCAGTTCAACCATCGCCCGGGTAATGGTGCCCGGCGATGCGAGACCATCAGGACTTGAAAGTTTGACGTCACAACTGGTGATGCTGCCCTGCACAATCATCTCAGCGTCGAGGCCAGGTGTGGTGAGTGTAGATTCGGGAGTCGCGCCCGCCGCTGAAAGGCCGGGAACGGTAGAGAGTTCTGTATTCGCGATTACCAGACCCATCATGGGCCGTGAAAACGCAATCTCAGGTTTTTCAGAGAGAAAGGTCATACTATTTTATTTTGAAGGATTGCTATATAATTCATATACAATTGTATTGAAGATAAAACAAGAGATGTGGGGTTAAGGTTCAGACATGGGAATTCTTCAGGGATGTGCGGCAATGATTGGATTCTGTACGGTTTTTCCGGCAGGGCGAGCAGCGCCGTTCGACGCCTTTGCCCGGCACAACTATCTCATGCCGGTTGCCGGATACCTCATTGGTGGAATTGCTGCTCTGATTACGCTGTTCCTTCCGGTTCAGGAGGTTGCCGCCGCCCTTGCTCTGGTGCTGGTGATGCTTCTTTCAGGCTATCATCACCTTGACGGCCTTCTTGACCTTGGTGACGGGCTGATGGCTCATACAAGTCGTGAAAAAAGAATCAAGGCTCTCACCGACAGCCAGATAGGTGCGGGGGCACTGGGCCTCGGGCTCTCGGTTATTCTGCTCAATTTTTCCGGCCTGCTGGCTGCCGCCTCGGTCCCAATAATGATTCTTGTTGCTGAAGTGCTCGCTAAGTGGACGATGTGTTGCCTGCTTACGGTGGGACGACCCTTTAAAAAAGGAAGTTTTTCCTACACTCATAGCTTCTCGAAGTGGTGGTTCCCACTCATTTCACTGGTGCTCTGTCTTCCGCTACTCCTGCTTCCAAACGGTTTCTTTCTTCTCGCTGCGGGCATTGTTGCCTGTCTGGTGGTCCTGCTGCTCCTTACAATGATTGGTAACCGGCTCTTTGGTGGCATTAATGGTGATTTTGTTGGTGCAGCCAACGAGATTGCCCGTGCGGCGGTTCTTATTGCCGGTGCTTTGGTTTTAACACTCTAAGTTTTGCAGACCGGTCATCCTGCACGAACCCATAGATTAACGTAATTTCCCCTGAATATGAGTCCTTATGATTAGAGATTATGGCACTTATTTGAAAGGCGGTGTCATCACTCAGCTTGACAGTGATTTTACGACCATACGCCTGCGCATGCCTGCTGGGATTCTCAATGCCGAAAAGATGAAAGGTATTGCCGCTATTGCAGAAGAGTTCGGCAATGGGGAGGTGCACCTGACCACCCGCCAGACGGTAGAGATCCCTCACGTCGATCATAAATCGATTGACGTCATCTCAAAAGCTCTGGACGATAATGGCACGCCAATTGGTGCAGAGCGCGAAGAAATTGTCAATATCACCGCCTGTCCGGGTATCGAGCGCTGTAAATATGGTAATATCGACACGATTCATCTTGCGATGCGTCTTGATGAAGCGGTGTTCGGCCGTTCAATGCCGGTGAAACTACGCATTGCGGTTGCCGGTTGCCCGTATGCCTGCACCAGCCCTGTCTTAAATGAGATTGGCATAGTCGGGAGAATTCTTCCACGGCGGATTGAAGGGAAATGCACGGGCTGTGGTACCTGTGTTGAATACTGCAAGGAAAAGGCTATTTTCATCCAAAATGGGATCGCCGTCCTTGATCATGACAAATGTGTGCAGTGTGGTCTCTGCATCAGATCCTGTCCGTATGGCACCATAGAGCAGGCTAACCTCAATTATTATATTACAGTCGGGGGTGGTCGGGGCAGGCACCCGAAGATGGGTCGGGAGTTTGTTGAAGTCTATACTGAAGATGACTGTGTTGCCGTCGTGGAAAAGATCGTCTACTGGATCTACCGGCGTGCCTGGAGTGGAAGACTTCTGGCTCATCAGCTTGACGAGATTGAATTTGATGCGTTCAGGGACGAGGTCCGCGCCTCACTCAAAAAAGAAGAATAGATCGTTTATCAGAGTTTATAGTAGTGGGCAAATCCTTCCCCTTTTTCATCGTCACAGAGAAGGGAATCGCCGTCACGTATCAGGGTATTAAACATCATCGCGGCAGTGAGAAGTTCTTCATCCTGTGCACCGCCTCTGCGCACATTCTCAATAATGTCCCGTTGTGGCGGGCGCATCTTCCGGCGCCCGACCATTACACCCTGACAATGGGCGCAGTAGGCACACTGGCTGTGGACTGAAACGTCGGTGCCACTGCAGTCTACATAGGTTCGATCGTTGTTTTCGCCGCGTTTGAATGGAAGCATTTTCATTATCTGTTATACTTGTCTGGCAGACTTTTCATGGTATCGGTTGTGCGGTGAATTATGAAAATAGGGGGCTGTTTTTTGCTCTTGGTTCCGTCCAGAGAAAGTCTTTATATGGCTTGCTTGCCTATTTATAATACTCGTAGCGAGGCGATTGGTAGGGCGATGTTCCATCGTTTTCCCTTCAATAATCGAGGTTTTGGATTATGGCAGCAGATAAGCCCCACATGAATCTGGCCGTGGTCGGGCACATTGACCATGGAAAATCGACCACAGTAGGTCGTCTGATGTTTGAGACCGGTGCTGTGCCAGCGCACATCATTGAAAATTTCCGCAAAGAAGCGGAGTCCAAGGGTAAGGGTTCCTTTGAGTTTGCATGGGTTATGGACAACCTCAAGGAAGAGCGTGAACGTGGTATCACTATTGATATCGCACACAAGCGCTTCGATACTCCCAAGTTCTACTTTACCATCGTGGACTGCCCTGGTCACCGTGACTTTGTCAAGAACATGATCACCGGCGCTTCCCAGGCAGACGCTGCACTGCTCATTGTTGCAGCAGCAGACGGCCCAATGGAGCAGACAAAGGAACACGTGTTCCTCTGCCGAACGCTTGGTATCAACCAGCTCATCATCGGCATCAACAAGATGGACGCCGTCAAGTACGACGAAGCCCGCTTTAACGAAGTTGTGAAGCAGCTTTCTGATCTTATCAAGATGGTCGGCTACAAACCGGGTGACATTCAGTTTATTCCAATGTCCTCGTTTGTCGGTGACAACATCTCTGAGAAGTCTGCAAACACTCCGTGGTACAAGGGCCCGACCCTTCTTCAGACACTTGACACGCTTGTGGCACCTGAACTTCCGACCACCCTTCCGTTCCGTCTTCCGATCCAGGATGTGTACTCCATCTCCGGTATCGGAACTGTGCCGGTTGGCCGTGTTGAGACTGGTATCATGAAGAAAGGTATGAAAGTCTCCTTTATGCCCGCAAACGTAGTGGGAGAAGTCAAGTCTATCGAGATGCACCACGAAGAGCAAGAACAGGCACTACCTGGTGACAACGTTGGATTCAATGTGCGTGGTGTCGGCAAGAACGACATCCGCCGTGGTGATGTTTGTGGTCCTGCAGAAGCACCTCCAACCGTCGCAGAGGAATTCACCGCACAGATCGTCGTGCTTCAGCACCCAAGTGCTATCACTGTCGGTTACACGCCGGTCTTCCACTGCCACACCTCACAGACAGCCTGCACCTTTGTTGAACTTGTGAAGAAACTCGACCCACGCACCGGCGAGACCAAGGAAATGAATCCAACATTCCTGAAGGCAGGAGATGCCGCAATCGTGAAGCTTCGCCCGGTTCAGCCAATGGTTATCGAGAAGATCAAAGAGATTCCACAGCTCGGACGCTTTGCAATCCGTGATATGGGTTCAACCATCGCTGCTGGTATGTGCATTGACATCGACGCCAAGCAGATGAGATAATCCTTATCTCACAATATTTTTGGTGAAATTATGCAAAAAGCAAGAATTCGTCTTACCGGAACTGATTACGCAAAAGTTGAGATGGTCTGTGACCGTATCAAAGAAATCGCAGAACGTACCGGTGTAAACCTATCAGGTCCCGTACCGCTGCCAACTCACAAAATGGTTGTTCCTATCAGGAAGAGTCCTGATGGTGAAGGAACTGCAACCTGGGATCGCTGGCAGATGAGAGTCCACAAACGCCTGATTGACCTTGATGCTGATGAGCGTGCACTGCGCCAGCTGATGCGGATTCAGGTACCTAAGGACATTGCCATCGAGATTGTTCTCGAAAACTAATAAAAAATGGCGGCATCTCAGTCCGCTGAAGACTTAATCTCTTCAATATCAAAACATTGTACATTTGAGAGACTTTTTGTCCTCATCTTTCTCATTGCTTTTATTCTGCGCTTTACAGCGCTTGATCTTCGTATATTTCATCAGGACGAGGCAGTCCATGCCTGGTTCGCCTATAACCTGCTGACGCAGGGAAATTATGTCTATGATCCCGTATATCACGGGCCATTCCTGTATTATGTAACGGCCGGGATGTTTGCCCTTTTTGGGGATTCGGACGTTATAGCACGTATTATTCCGGCACTTTGCGGACTCCTGCTACTGCCGCTCGTATACGGAATTTTCCGGCTGGGATACCTTGACAAAAAACAGACGTTGGTTGCAGCACTCTTTCTTGCGATCT
Organism: uncultured Methanomicrobiaceae archaeon; assembly: GCA_964491505.1. Lineage (GTDB taxonomy): Archaea > Halobacteriota > Methanomicrobia > Methanomicrobiales > Methanomicrobiaceae > CAZBGM01. The sequence continues at coordinate 9,562 of CAZBGM010000017.1, forward strand.
CGCCCGAGATGGTTTATTTCTCGCGGTTCCTGAGAAACGATATTTTTATCGTCTTCTTTACTTTGCTCTTTCTGGTAGCCCTGCTCTGGTATTTTAAAAAGAAAAGCTGGGAGTATGCAGTTTTTGCCGGATTAGCGGCGGGTCTGGGGATGTGTGCGAAAGAGAATATGCCAATAGTGCTTGCAATCTTTGGTGTCTATGTGCTGTATCTGCTCTGGTCACGAAAGCTCACCCTGCCGCTGGCATGGAAGAAGCATTTTGTTCTGGGAGCTGCGGTGGCAATCACCCTTATGGCGCTTTTCTATTCCTCTTTTGGCATGCACCCGGAAGTGCTGGCGCATGGGTGGATAGATGCGATTGTGCACTGGACGTCAATGCACGAGGCCCAGCGGATTGGGGGTCCTCCCTATACGTATCTGCTCTTTTTGGCTCTCTATGACCTGCCCATTCTGATTTTCGCCGTCTATGGGTGCTGGCAGTTTGTGCGCCCGCGATCATTTTCACGGCGCACGTCAGGAGCAGAAGCACCTGATGATGAGATATCTGATCTTAGTGCAAAAGACGATGTGGCGTCATTTTCAGCCAAGTCTGTTTCATCCCTTAGTGTTCATGATCTGAATTCAGAAAACCCAAATCAGATGCCTGCTCCGGCCCCTGTTCAAAACCCAATTTGGAAAAAAGCCGGAAATATTCTGAAACGACCGGATGCACCTATCACGTTCGATAAAAAACGGGAATTCATGCGATTCTGTATCTGGTGGTTCCTGCTTTCGCTCCTTGCTTATGCCTACATTGGTGAGAAAGTGCCCTGGCTTGCCCTGCATCAGTTGCTGCCCATGATTTTTGTAGCGGTGTATCATATGACTGACCGCAAGGCAGTGATTGCTGTAATTGTCTCACTCCTTCTGATAGTGACGACGGTCTCACTGGTGTTTGTGCCCGGTGATATCAACGAGCCGATTGTGCAGGTCCAGCACTCAGCAGATGTCCGGACTGTGACGGAGTGGATTGAGGGTTCCGGATCGGTTGCGATAGTGACTGATACCTACTGGCCCCTGCCCTGGTATTTGCGTGACACTGATGCAACGGTGAAATATTATAATAAAAACGCTGATCTCAGCTATCTGCAGAATTATGATGCCGGTGTGCTGGTTTATCACGATCTGGAGAGCCCGGATACAATTGAGGGTTATACCCGGCATGAGATGAAGCAGGCTTACTGGTTCTCAGTCTATGAACAGATGAACCGGCTGGCGCCATACTACTTCTTCAGGGACGGGCCGGTTGGCAGTCTGAACTGGGCGGTGTTTGTTAAGGACGCTCGCACGGTTGTCTGAGGGGTTGTGAGTACAAGAGAGTGGTTCTGATCTGACAGGGCAACGAAATATTTTTTTGGCATCCCTTTTTATTTTTGTGCCAGCAAGAATTTTTCTGTTTTCATCAGGGAAGTTCAAATGGCGATTATAATCCTTTCATTCACTTTCGGGAATCCAATCTTTTCATTATTGTTTCTATAATCCATTCTGGCATAGACGAACTTCCTTAGATTATTCTGTGTCTGTTCTCTCAATAAGGGTGTAGCTCAGGAGAAACAAGCAAAAAAAGGTAAATTCACACGTTCTGCTTGTGTGCAGAAGAAAGCTCATAGTATTGAGTTGCAGCGAATCGGGAAAAAGCTAAAAAAGAAAAATGGGTGAGAGTATTGGAAGATGTTATCCGAGTTCGTCCCAGCGGCTCTTTCGACTCCACAGGAAGTATCCAATCCCACCGATGACAACGAGAGCGACAATGATGAGAACAATGGGCAGAAGGCCGCTTAAGTCAGGAAGAAACCCTTCCCCAACGTTTTCTTTGAGAAGGGATCCCTGTTCATAGAGCGCATCAGCCTTGGTCTTTACTGAATCGGCTTTCAGGCCGGCAGAGATGTATTCACCCTGATTGAAGAGGTCAATAGCATCATCGAAGTCGCTCTGTACTAAGATCAGATTGGTTTTCAGATCAACAACCCGTGAATCTTTGCCCATGCTGCGGTTGTCAATAAAGTAGGTTACAATCCCCTGCGTGGCGTCGATGGGAACCTGTGCCTCGTCAAGTTTCTTCTGCACGCTTGCACGGGCGAGAGCTGTTTCAGCCTCGTTGATGTATGTCCCGGCTTCACCTAACAGCGTATTCGCACTGGAATATCCGGCGGTTCTTGATGCCTTGATTGCGTCGTCGGCTTGGGCATACAGGACTTCTGATTCGGTTGTATCCACTCCGAAAGCATATTTCTCATCAATCGCGGTCCGAAGTTCAGCAAGTTCACTCTCCCGAACAGTCCGCAGTGCGGATACATCTTCTGGGTTGAGAACTGTGCGCACGACTTCATATTCTCCGTCAGAGGTGGGGTCGTTTCCGGCATCAAGCTGGCGCAGCCTGAAGATGATCTTTTCACCGCTTTTCGATACCGTGGGTGCCTTCCCTTCTAGGATGTAATTAATGTCCATCTGATTAGAGCTAGGATAGGAAAGTTCCCACTCATTGAAGGTCAGATATGGAGTTCCAACTGAGATAAAGTCTGCGGCATGACTGTTTAGTTCTATTTGATAGTTCCATTGATGATCTTCAAGCTCAGTGTATGCCTCTAATGAGTTACCAATAGGAAAGAGCACATCGCTATTACCTACTAACCTTATCGTTACTTTAACCGTCACCGTGTCACCCGGCGATAGATCACCGGTTGCCGGTGACATCTCAAAAGACGTGATCTTATAATTTGGCGATGCTGCTGCCGGAATGACCACTCCGGCACACAGGATCAGTCCTGCCAGCAAAAGAATGGTTGAAATTTTCATATTGTACCTCACTCAAATAACGGGTCAACGCTGTCATCGTCGTCGAACATGGTAACCTTGCGCTCGCGAGACTTGACAACATCTTCTTTGGTTGTTTTTGCAATCGCCATCAGTTCGCGAATCCGTGGACATTCACCGATGGTTGCAAGCACGACAACCGCGGCAATTTTGGAACTTTCCAGTGGATAATCTCCACCACGAACCTCAATGCCAGCGATGTTCTCCTCAACCCATGACTTGGATTTCTCAACACCTTTGCGGTCCATCTCATCCGGAGGGCCGGCAATCAGTACCAGAGCACGCTCTGCAGTCGTGTAATCACAGGGAATGGTGAGCCTGCCAAGCATCGCTCTGCGCACAAGGCCGATGATCTTTGCGGATTTGTCTTCGCCGGTGAGAACCTGTTCGGTGGTTTCCTTTTTCTTAAAACCCCCAAAGAGTCCGCCTTTCTGGCGTTGTTTGACACTCTGAGTGACAGTCTCGCTGACAGCATACCCGACAGATGAGATACCGCCACCACGGAGGGTGTTGATAATCTCACTCGAGTCCACGACCATCTCTCCAACACCAGCCTTGCTGATTTCACCGGCACGGAAGAGAACACCGAAACGGCGCACAATTTCATCGTTTAAGCGTGCATATGCTGACCGGACACTTTCACCCTCGTTTTTCCAGGCACTGTTATCAAAAATAAACGTATTGTCTGCCTCGTTGACAAGGGTTGAGAGACTCCGCGCCGCATTATATGAATAGAGACGGCCTTCTTCAGGAGCCGGCAGGATACCTAAGGCATACACCGGTTCCCGGTAGATGCGCTTTAGGTTGCGGGCGAGCACAGGAGTGCCGCCTGAGCCGGTACCACCACCCAGACCGGCACATATGACGAACGCGTCGATGTCGTGTGTTCCACGGTTGTCAATAATATTGATGATGCTGTCGATCTCATCAGCGGTTATTTTGGCTCCGGTTACGTTGTCAGTGCCGACTCCATGACCTTTGACGACGGTCTGGCCAATGAGAATGCGGTCTTTGAGCTCGATATTGTTCAGACCCATTAGGTCGGTCCGTGCTGTGTTGATGGCAATGCCACGGAAACTCCTGACTGCTGCCTTCTTATCCTGTTCGATGAACATATCGACCAGTTTTCCGCCAGCCTGACCAAAGCCTATGAAAAATACTCTCATTCTATTTACACCATCCAGATGATGAAGACGGTTCTTAGTCTTCTGGATGTTTAAATATATGACCGCAGAAGGTCAAAAACTTTCTTATGAAGCGATATACGACTTATAGTCATGAAGTACTGTATCATCGGTGGCGGGTTGACCGGCCTTGTTGCAGCAGAGGCACTCTCATCGGTACCCGGTGATACTGTCGTTCTCTATGAAATGGCACCGGTTCCCGGAGGGTGCCTGGCATCGGTTCCGGCACGAACCGGGGATCCCGTGGAAGTATTTTATCATCACTGTTTTGCCGGAGATACGGGACTCTTTGCGCTGATGAAGGATTTCGGGGTCTTTGAACGGTTGGAATGGTTAAGTGGAAGTACGGGTTCGTACGCGGATGGAAAAGTCTGGCCGATGACCTCACCACTTGATATTCTTCGCTATCCACATCTCTCACTCCCGGATATTATCCGCCTCGGCCTGTTCACGTTGCGGGTGAAAAAATACGATATTGATGCGCTGGACGCGGTTCCTGCCTCCTCATTTATCCGGAAAACCTGCGGGGACTCAGTCTATGAATCTTTTTTTGCCCCGCTGTTAACTGCTAAGTTTGGCATCAACGCCGATGCGGTCTCGGCGGCCTGGCTGGTTTCACGGGTGGCGATTCGCTCGGACAGGGGAGTTAACGGCGAAAAACTGGGTTATCTAAACGGCGGGTGGCACACACTCGTGGATGCTCTCACGGAGCGGATTGCAAAAAACGGTAGTGTGGTGCACACCTCTCATCCGGTGCAGATGCTCACACAGGAAGATGGTCACTGGCTGGTGGACGCCGAGGCGTTTGACGCCGTCATTTCGACGATTGCTCCGGAAGCACTTGCGACAATCGGCGGCCCGGTGATAGAAGGGATCTCCTATCAGGGTGCCGCCTGCATGCTCATCGGCCTGGAGCGGGAGGTCACTGGCGGCATATATTGGGTGAATATAACCGAGAACGCCCCGTACGGTGCGGTGATTGGTCATACAAATTTCGTGCCAAAAGAGCGCTACGGCGAACACATTGTCTATCTGGCCTCGTATTTCACTGGCACCCCGGCAGCAGATCTTGAGGAGAGGATGCTGGCAGACTTCAAAGAACGCTTTGGCGTCAAAGACGAGGAAATCCACTGGCATCATCTCACGGTCGAGCCCTTCGCCGGGCCGATTTATACAACCGGCATGAAAGAATCCCTGCCTGACTATGAACGGGATGGCCTGTTTCTCGCTGGTATGTTCTCTACCCCGAACTATCCTGAGCGGAGCATCGAAGGGTCGGTGCGTGCGGGGACAGAGGTGGCCCGGCGTGTGCAGGAGAAGGTGCGGCCGTGAGTGCGGTGGAAATTTCTGCCGTGATTCCGGTGTATAACGACCGGGAATCGCTTGAGAAGGCACTTCCTGCCTCCATTGCTGCACTTGAAGCGATCACCCCATTGTTTGAGATTATAGTTGCCGAGGATGGCAGTACAGACGGCAGTGCCGAATGTGTCCTTTCGTGGGAAGAGAACGATTCCCGGGTGCAGCTGTTCCACAGCGACGAACGTCTTGGGCGCGGGATGGCGCTGAACCGGGCGTTTGCTCATGCCAGGGCGCCGGTGGTCTGCTACTATGATGTGGACCTTGCGACCGACATGAGCCACCTGCCGGAGCTTGTTGGAAAAATCCGGGATGGTTGCGATGTCGCCACCGGCTCCCGCCTGATGCCGGCAAGTGATATCGTTCGCACGGCGGGGCGTGAGGTGGCAAGCCGTGGCTATAATAAGCTCGTGCGTATGGTGCTTCAAAGCCCGCTTTACGACCACCAGTGTGGATTTAAAGCGTTTAACCGCGAGCGTCTGCTCACGCTTCTGCCACAGGTGCAGGATACACACTGGTTCTGGGATACCGAGGTGCTGATTCTTGCCCAGCGGGCAGGATACCGGGTCTGTGAGTTCCCGGTTGTCTGGCGGACCGGGCAGGGCACCACGGTAAAAACACAAGATGTTACTTCCATGGGAACAGACATATTCAGACTCTGGTGGCGCCTGCATGGTCAGTATAAAGAAGATTAGTGCGATTGTTCTGCCGACCGTTTTAGCGGTTGCCATCATCGGCTATATGCTCTGGCGGGTCTGGGACGACCTTCTCATTGCTCTGGCCCATGCGGACTATGTCTACCTTCTGCCGGCGGTTCTCATCTGCGTTCTGTCGTGGTTTTTACGCGGGTATCGGTATCAGGCTATTCTTGCCAATCTTCAGGTCCGGGTCAATCTGTGGCTCTCCACCGCCTGTATCTATCTTTCCCAGACCGCAAATCTGATTATTCCCGCCCGTCTTGGGGATCTGGTGCGTCTTTTTATTCTGCATCATGAAGCAGATGCCACCTACACAAACGGACTCTCCTCAATTGTGGTCGAGCGATTCTTTGATATTGTGATGGTGGCCTTGCTGGGCGTTGTGGCGCTCTTCTTTGTGCCGGTGGTGCCGGACTGGTTCCGTCCGCTGCTGTTTATCCCGATAGTCCTTGGTGTCGTCTTTCTCCTGGTGCTCGTCTTCGCTGAGCGCCTGCAGGTTCAGAATAAATATCTTCAGATGGGTCTTCGTCTTCTGGATGAAATCCGGGCGGCGTCGCTCTCGGCCCGTGTTCTGGGGTTCCTCGGCGGTCTGTCGGTAATCATCTGGCTCGCGGACTCGGTGATCTGTTTTGTGGTGGCGGCGATGTTTCAGACCTCCGTGCCCTTTGCGACGGTGGTGCTCGCGATTGTGATTGGGAACCTCGTCAAGGCCGTCCCAATAACGCCCGGCGGGATGGGGACCTATGAGGTCGCCGTCGCCGTCACTCTCGAACTTGCGGGCGTCGCTCCGGCGATTGCAACGCTTATTGCGGTCATTGACCACCTGATTAAGAATCTGGTTACGCTCGGCGGCGGGGTGGTCTCGCTCTACTACTTTGGCGACTGGGCCGTGGATGTGATGAAGAAGGCCTTTAACAAGGATCTGCCGACCCGGGAGATGTGAGCGGTGGAAATCTGGGTGCAGATTGCCTCGGTTCTTATCTGGCTCCTGTTTCTCAAAGTCATCCAGATGGTCGTCTGGCCCCTGTTACGTGAGCCGTTTGGTGATCTGGCATATCCCGTCTCGTATCCGGTTGCATTCCTGCTCTTTACGCTTCTGACCTGGTATCTGGGTCTTGCGGGCCTGCCGGTCTTTGCGGCCCTTGTGCTCTTCCTGCTTGTTGGTGCGGTGCTGGTTTTCAGGAAGTGCTACGTGCCTGGTGAACTGAAACGACAGCTTCACTGGGACGGTCTCTTTCTGCTGCTTTTTGCGGTGATGCTAGAGGTACGCTTCTTCAATCCGTCGATCTCCTATGCTGAGAAATTCATGGACCACACGTTTCTCGCCTCCATTATCAGAAACCCGGTGGTCTCGCCGCTGGACCCCTGGTTTGCGAGTGGAACACTGGATACCTACTACTACATCGGGCACTGGGGATTTGGTGCCACGGCAGCGACCTTGGGGGTGCCCTCTCAGATTGCCTTTAATCTGGTTCTTCCGACGGTCGTTGCTTTCACCGGCATCGTGCTCTGTGCTCTGGGACATCTGCTCTTACAGCGTCACCACTGGCTTCCGGTTCTGACGCTGGTTTTAGTGCCACCGGTATTTCTGGTGGAACTTCTCTCCTTTGGCAGCGTGCACGATCTCTTCTGGAACTCCACGCGGGTGATTGCCGATACCATCACCGAGTATCCGCTCTTCTCCTTTGTCTGGGGCGACCCGCACGCCCATGTGCTGGCACTCTTTAATCAGGCGCTGCTCCTGTTCCTGCTCGCCTTTGCCTATCTGCGCTGGACCGGGTTGTCTGAGCGGGGACGGTGGGTGCTCGTCGGTGCGATGGCTCTCTCGCTGGGATCGATGCCGGGCATCAATTCCTGGGATGTGCTCGTCTATGCGCCGGTGATTCTCCTTTTTGGGGTTTTGATCTGGCAGCGGGTCCGGCGGGAAGGCGTCGTCGATCCCTATCCGTGGCGGGTGCTTCTGGTGGCCCCGGCTGTTGGGGTGCTGTTGTATCTTCCCTACTATCTGATGATGAACAGCGCCGGTATCGAAGGGATTGGTTTTGTTACCGCTTCCTCAGACCCGGTCTCGTACCTGCTTGTCTTTGGGTTTTTCCTGCTGGTCTTCTGGGCTTCGGTGCTGCCTGAGCTGCGGAAACGTCCTCTTCTGCTGCTGATTCCGGTGTTCTTGTTCCTCATTGGGTATGGTGCCGCCGGACTTGCCGTCCTGCCGCTGGTCTGTCTGATTCTGCGGCGGCGGAATGATGTACCGGATCTTTTTGCGATTCTTGGTCTTCTCCTTATCACGTTCATTGAGTTTGTGTACCTGAAGGACAACATGGGCGAGACCTGGTTCCGTATGAACACGGTCTTCAAACTCTCACTGGTTGCCTGGATGATGATGAGCGTCGCTGCACTGGCAATGATAGGGCGCTGGTGGGAGGCACGGTCTGGAGGAGCAGACGTTCTGACTGGGGTGCACCAACAGCGCCAGAAGTTTGCGGCGGTGCTGGTCGTCGTACTGGTGCTGGTCTCTCTGCCGTTTGTGATTCCTGATATGAGTTACGGCTATGGGGGAAAGACGCTGGACGGAGCGGCATGGCTTGAGACGATGCACCCCTCGGATGCGGCGGGCATCGCTTTTGTTCGGACGCTGCCTCTGGGAAGTGTGGTTCTTGAAGCAGAGGGTGGTGACTATACCTATTTCTCACGGGTCTCCTCTCTCTCCGGCGTGCCATCGGTTCTGGGGATGCCTTTTCACGAGATCGTCTGGCGGGGTGACGCGGCCGATGAGGTCACCGCACGGATGAATGATGTTCGGACCATGTATGAGGATCCCGTCCGCGCCCCGGCACTTCTTGCTCAGTACCATGTTACGCATCTCTACGTCGGACCTTCTGAGCGTGAACGCTACGCTGTGAACCTCCCTGACGGTCTGATGCCGGTATTTGAGGGTGACGGCGTTGTCGTCTATCAGGTATGTAGCGCCTAAAATACGCTTTTTTCTGGATGGGATCCTGACAACGTTTATCCCCCAATCTGTCGAATAATAATAGCTACATCCGATGCATGTTACCCGCATTCGCTGATGAGTTATGAAGGAGTAAACTTACCACAAAGACTGGGAAACCCCGTTGTTTCTTAGCTTCTTGCTCCTGAATGAGGTGAGTTATGGCAAAAGTATATGTTACATTTGAAGTCCCGGATGAGATCCAGAACAAAGCTCTTGAAGTTCTTGAGATCGCCCGCGACACTGGAAAGATTAAGAAGGGATCGAACGAAGCAACCAAAGCTATCGAGCGCGGCACCGCTGCCCTTGTGCTCATTGGCGGCGATGTTGAACCTGAAGAAGTCGTTATGCACCTGCCAGTGCTCTGCGACGAAAAGCAGATTCCATACGTGATTATTAATCAGCAGAACGATGTTGGCGCTGCATCAGGTCTTGATGTTGGCTCAGCAGCAGCAGCAATCGTGAAAGCAGGCAAGGCAAAGGATCTTCTTGAAGAAGTCGTTGCACAAATTGCCGAACTGAGAGAGTGAATCTATCATGGCAGACGACGCAACGCCAGCAGAAGTTATGGAAGTAGTCGGTGCGACCGGCATGCATGGTGAGGCGATGCAGGTCAAATGCCGCGTTCTCGAGGGCAACAACAAAGGCCGGATCGTTACCCGTAACACGGTCGGCCCTATCAGAGAAGGCGACATCCTGATGCTCATCGAAACCGAGCGTGAGGCAAAGAAACTCTCCCGGAGGTAATGACGATGGTAGAAAGTCATGTCTGTACATTCTGTGGCGAGATCATTGAGCCTGGCACCGGTAAGATGTTCGTAAAGCGCGATGGTTCAATCTATTTCTTCTGCTCATCAAAGTGCCAGAACAATTACAAACTCGGCCGTGTTCCACGCCGTGTTGAGTGGACGAAGGCCGGCAGAAAGGCTCTTGGCAAGGAGTAATCCTTCCATGGAACAGACCTTTCTGATGGTCAAACCCGATGGGGTCCAGCGTGGCCTTATCGGAACCGTTGTCGCCCGTCTTGAGGCAAAAGGCCTCAAACTGGTGGCAGCCAAATTCGAGATGCTCCCTGAAGAGCGTGTGATGACACACTACGCAGAGCACGTGGAGAAACCCTTCTTCCCTGGTCTGAAAGCGTACATCACCTCAGGACCTTGCTTCCTGATGGTCTGGGAAGGGAACAATGTTGTTGATATCACCCGTACGATGATTGGCGCAACGAATCCGGCAGAGGCCGCCGCTGGTACAATCCGTGGCGACTTTGCCCTCGATATTGGCAGAAATGTGATTCACGGCTCGGACGCTCCGGCAACGGCAGAGCGCGAGATTGGGATTCACTTCGCAGCTGAGGAACTTGTCGGCTATACCCGTGTCGACGAAGCTCAGCTGTACGAATAATTTTTTACAAATCTTTTTGGTTCACTTTTTTTATCTTTCAGGTGCATACCCTCAGGTATGACATCCGGTCTGCTCCTGAGTGCGGTGACGATGAGAAGCTGTCTTGACGACCCGGCGGCAACGTTTGCAAAGAGCCGCCCGTTTCTGGCACGGGCTGCGTCACAGGGTGCGGGTCTGGTCTGTTTTTCTGAACAGCATGCGACCGGCTGGGACCCCCGGAGTTCGGCCTGGATTGAGTCTGTTGATGGGAGTATTGTTTCGGGATACCGGGTACTGGCTGAGGAGTACGGCGTTGCTATCGTGGGCTCGTTTCGGGAACGAACGGAGGGCCTGCCCCTGAATACAGCGGTTGCTATCGGGCCGGATGGTGAACTGCTTGCGACCTATGCGAAGACGCACCTGTTTACGCTGGCAGGAGAGGACGAGGCATTTTCTGTCGGTGACTCGCTTACGACCTTTGAATACCGGGGGATTCGGTTCGGCCTTGCTATCTGTTTTGATCTCCGGTTTTCCTATGTTTTCTCGAAGTACCGGGACCACGGTGTGGAGTGCATGCTGGTGCCGGCGGCCTGGCCCTGTTCGCGGATAGGGTACTGGAGCCTGTTTCTTCGGTCCCGTGCACTTGACAACCAGTTCTACGTCTGCGGGGTGAATGCGACCGGCACGACGACGCTTGGCAATTACTGTGGGCGTTCGATGATTGTTGACCCCTTAGGGGAGGTGCTTGCGGAGAGCGGTGCTGAGGAAGGCGTGATTA
>CAZBGM010000018.1:0-15450 GCA_964491505.1 uncultured Methanomicrobiaceae archaeon
ATTTTCAGTCGTACTCACGCCACGTAAACTTACACTTCACGCACCGGAAGAACCGCGTCTCACTCTCATCAGCACTGCGGAGCTGCCGAAGCCACCACTCGGCCACATCATGTCCACACTCCGGGCAACGCACGTTTGTCGTCGGCATGGTAGGTATATCGTCTTCCTCATCAACAATCGTAATTTCTTTATCCGTCATTGCGACCGTTTTTTGCATGTCAGTGGCATCTTCGACTTCCAGCTCATACCCACAGCGTTTACAGCGAAGCTTTCCATCTACCGGTCTCATCATACTCTTGCATTCAGGACAAAATTTCATCTGCTTTATACATCGACCTGTACTGCGATTAACCCTTCCTCTTTGACAGAAACATCAAAGGTATTTTTCAGCTGACCACCCCAAGTACTAGTACATCTATGGAGCTTTTTCTGGTCTTTTTTGCCCTTGTGGCATTTGTACTCTTCCTGCTGCCACACCAGCTGAAAAAATACTGGGCAGCACTGGGATGGACAGCAGTTGTCCTCTCGATACTCATTGATATCCCATACTACCTCTCCGTCGAAAATAACTATCTGTATCCGGCAATGGGCCTGTTGGGCATTCCGTTTCTTCTGATTACCGTTCCGGCACTTCTTCGGGAAACGCCGGTCGTCTTCACGCTTACCCGGGCAGCAGCCATTGCTTCACTGATCTATATTCCCTTTGCATTTATCCCGGCGCTCTCCGACTGGCTTATCGGGGTTGTGACCGCACAGGTGCTGTTCATTCTTACAGCGCTGGGCTTTCCCGCGCACCTTTCCGCTTGGAATACTATCATGCACGGACCGTTTCAGGTGGAGATTATTCTCGCCTGCACAGGTATCCAGGCCATTGCAATGATGTGCGGCATCGCCTGGGCCGTGCCACCAGAGACAACCCGGCAGAAGCTGCTCTCGTTTGTCATTGTCGCCCCGCTCCTCTATATGCTCAACTTGTTTCGTGATGTCTTTGTAGTGATGGCCTATACAGCCAAGTGGTTTCCCTACTATCCTGAGATAGCTGGTAATGGTGAACTCGGATATGAGAGCTTTTTTTGGGCACATAACGTCATGAGTGAAACCGGCGCACTTATTGTGCTGGTAGTGTTGGCGTACACTCTGTTTCTGATAAATCCCGGCCTTGGTGCCTTTGCTGAAAAAATTGTTACGTTCTATACTGATGCCATCAGGAAAGCCGTTTCGAGAGATAGATAATCCGCTCCAGAGCAGAAAGGTTCGTGCAGACGGCGACAATAATTACTGAGAGCCAGATAAATCCGGAAATCCCTCCGAGGATCAGCACCGCAATGGTCTCCGGGCGACCAAAGAAACCGATACCTTCCAGCGGGTCGTCGATCTTCCCATCTTTTCTGTCAGAAAATCCGGATTCTGCATACACGACCGGTTTAATGAACGTATTCATCATTGAGCCAAAGACAGCAAAGGCAACAATAGCAAAATCCGCAACCGGCAGAATCACCAGTGAAGAAGGTATCAGGTGGGAAATAATTGGCACGCCTGAGATGCCGATGCCGATCAGGGCCAGACCATCCACATATTTATCGACAATCCAGTCGATGACTGCTCCAAAATGGCTCTCTTTTCCACTGGCCCGTGCGACACTTCCGTCCACCAGATCAAGAACTGCTGAGATCAGAAGCATCAGGCTGCCGATGACAAAAGAACCCAGTGTAAAACAGCACGCGCATAGAACACCAAAGAGAAGTGACAAAAATGTGACCATATTCGGTGAGATGCCAAGGCGGATGCAGGCCGTGGCAAGGGGATCTAACAGCCCGATAACTTTTGGCCTGAGTGCTGTGCTGTTCATTTGGTGATGTATGTTAGATGGAAAATGGCAAAAACATTCCTGAGGGAATGAAAAAATAGATGGAAATTCGTTCCGGGTATCTCTCTTTGTCAGTCTTTTTTATAAGTTTAGGATTCCTGTCCGGAAAGATCACAACTCTTCAGAAATTCTGCTGCCTCGATATCAGTTTCATCAATCCGGAGAATTTCGTTTGCAGCGGCCTGTGCGTCATCTGGTTGTCCCTGGGCTATGGCAGTCTTCATAACGCCCCGCCAGGTATCAATATAGTCAGAATCCAGTGTCACAGCAGAGGAATACGATGCTGCTGCCTCATCATAGCGCCCCAACGCATACTGTGCGTCGCCCGCATGGGTGAGAATATCACCATCGGAATCCCCGCCAGTCTTTAATGCCTCTTCAAAGAAAGGGATTGCTTCTGCCGGTCTGTCAGTTACTAAGTAGATGTATCCTTTCGTATCGATAATGTAGGGCACCCGGCCTCCCGGAAGCGAAAGCGCCATATCAACTGCAGTCAGTGCTTCGTCTGCGTCGAAGGTATTTTTCTGTGCAATCCACCAGGCAATGCTGTTGTAATATCGAGGGGTCTTTGGGAATTGTGTAGTGGCATTCCGGGCAATCGCAATGGCCCCTTCATAGTCACCTGAATCTCCGGCGTAATCGATGCCTACAGAATAATATAATGATTCAGAGGGTTTTAGTGCCCGTGCGACGGCAATCGAGTCCAGTGCTTCCTGATACTGACCAAGTTCACCATAGGCAACGCCGAGTAGGTAGTAGTCAGCGGCGTCATTCTCTTCCGGCTGAAGGGTGATGGCTCTCTCATAAAGGACGGTGATGTTTTCTGTCGTGTTTTCCATGGTGTTATAGGAAAGCGCAAGATCAACGAGTGGCCGGATCTTTTCAGGCCGTAATTCTGTAGCCACTATGAATGCATCTGCTGCCTGTGACTCTTGATCCTGCCATGAAAACGTCATTCCCAGTCCCATCCACGCATCATAGTTGTCAGGATCGATAAGAAGCGCCTTCTTATAGAGCTGTTGGGCAGTATCATACTCGCCCTTTGCAAAGAAGAGATCACCACTGTCTATACATTGCTGCGCATCCGGACTTCCCGCCCATGCCGGGCTGATGCAACAGGTGCCGACAAGTGTCATGGCAATAATGAGTGCTGAAAGCAAAGCCGTTTTTTTCATTAATGGAATCGTCGTCAAAGAAGCCGATAACTATTTCGGTATGACATGAAACCTTTGTATGTTCAGATTGGTACCAACGCCTTTATTCACTGAAAAAGCCAAGGTACTCTTTGAAGAGCGGTATGAAACGAAACAATAACCGTCCACACGTGTTAATCGTCTCGGAAATTACGGCAGACGGGAAACTGACACTGGGAAAGGGTATCTCAAGCAAAATACTGATGCAGTATATGGATCCCGAGACAGAGATTCTTCTTCATAAAACCCGTGTGGCTTGTGATGCGATTATGGTTGGCTCAAATACGATTCGCATTGATAATTCGTTTCTGACCGTACGACATGCAGAGGGAGAAAATCCTATCAGGGTTGTGCCTTCCCGGAAGGCAGACCTCCCCCTTCAGTCAAATATATACAATACCGATGCGCCGACAATTATTGCCACCACTTCACAGGCCCCTGAAGAAAATATCAAAAGGATCGAAGAAACGGGTGCTTCTGTCGTTATCGCTGGTGAAACCTCGGTTGATCTTGCCCGGCTCATGACCGTTCTCTATGAAGACTATGGGGTGAAGACGATGATGGTTGAGGGTGGACCAACGCTTAATTACCAGATGCTCACTGCCGGGCTCGTTGACGAAATTCGCCTGATTCATCTGCCATTTATTGTCGGTGGAGAGGATACGCCGTCGCTGGTTGGCGGGATGTCTATCAGTTCAGAGGATGAGATGATTCGCCTGAACCTGAAGAATCACTATCTCTGCGGAACGAATCTGGTGACAGAGTACGATGTGCTCTATCATGAAGAATCGAAAGATGATAATTGATGCTCTATGAGCTGGCTTGAGAACCATATCCAGAAAAACCGGATCAGGGCAGTGTTTCATAAGAGAAGCCTGATTCTGACTATATTTCTTGGCCTGATTCTTCTTTTTGCTCTTGTTTTGCTCCTTCCTTTCGCAGTACCACAACCCCATGTTGCCGTAATCAGAATGGACGGGGAACTCGTTGCCGGGAATGTCTATGCTGGTGGCTATGTGGGAAGCGAAAAAGTTGGAGCAGAACTTCGTGATGCCGCAACAGACCCTGATGTCCTCGCCATCGTGCTCCGTGTCAACAGTCCGGGAGGGAGTCCTTCTGCGGCACAGGAAATTATTCGTGACATTGAATACACAAAACAGTTCAAGCCGGTTGTGATTTCAATGGGAGATATAGCAACATCGGCAGCGTACGCGGTCTCAGTGCACGGAGATCGAATCTATGCGAATCCGGATACGATTACCGCCAATGTGGGGACGATCTGGCGGTACTATGATCTGAGTGAAGTATATGAGAGTGAGGGGACCAGTGTTGTGGTCGTTAAATCCGGTGAAGCAAAAGATGTTGGTGCGGATTACCGACCGGTGAGTGATGAAGAGCTCACCTATCTCCAGAAAATGATCGATGACAGTTCAAACCTGCTCCTTGAAGATGTGGTGGCGATGCGTGGGGTTGACCGCAGCATCATTGAGGACGCCCGGGTAATCCGGGGAGAGGACGCTATTGAGCTGGGCCTTATTGATGAACTGGGAAATTTGTATGACGCCATTGATGGCGCCCGTGATCTGGCACGAACTGTCAGATCATAGAACGTGGGTCTGCTTTCATAATCTCGCGACAGACCGTCGTTGCATAACATCCTTTGGGAAGGTTAAATGAGAGATCAATCAGTTCCGTTCCGTCTTCACCACTCCTGACGCTTGCTTCTATCTCAGGCCGAAGGGTAATGGCCCGGAGGGCACCGGCATAGGTGATCCCTGTGCGCTGTTCTGCCCTTACAAAACTTTCCTGAGTGATTCCTTCTTTTTCAAGCAGTCCGGCCATGATATCATCCATCCGGCTGCCTCCTGCTGATGGATACTTTTTCACGCCGGGCATCATGATAGCAATCTGTGCTCGCCCCCGTTTCACATGCACACTGGCTATCTTCGCATTTCTGGCTGTTGCCAGGTCAGTACGGCCGTTTGCGAAGATCAGATGATCACCGGGGAGTGCATCAGTGAGTGTGTCGCCCCCGGCAAGGCGCTGTGAGAGAGCCCGGTTGAAGAGGTGTGACTGAACGGCGCTCACAAACATGGAGAGGAGTTTTGGCGGCAATGCCTGTAGTGCTCCAGCATAATCTCCGGGTGACCCGGCAAGATGACTGAGCATTGCCCGTTCATAGCGTAGGTAGAACGGATAATCGGTGAGTGTCTCTTTTGCGTCATGGGTGCTGTCCCAAAGGCTTCTGCCTCTCTGAGTGTCTTCATGTTCGCCTTCTGAGGGTGCACCAATATATCGGTTGACGGCTTCCACTTCGTTTCCTTCAAGGAGGGCATAGCCAACCCGGTGGGTGACGGGGCGAACAACACCAAATCGCTGGATACCGTAGTAATTTGGCAGACCATTGCGGCATTGTTCCAGTGTCTCGGGAACAGAGGCACCAGTGCCTGGCAGAATGTCGTGGATGCAAATTCTAAATTGATTTCCTTTCAGATCTCCCAGATAGAGTTGCTGGTCCGCAAAGCCAATTGGTTCAAACGTAATATCTTTGATAGAAAGGTTTGCGACCTGTTCTGGTGTTATCTTATAGAGAGAGAGATACTGGGTAGTGAGCGCCCGCTTGTCTTTGGTGCCTGCCCATCCGATACGACGATGGCTGGCTCCAAGGCGGTTTGCAATCTCTTTTACCGCATGCTGCTGTTCCCAGTTTTTCATGGTTACCCGGCAGATCATGTATGAACCCTGCTGATTCGGTGTGCGGATGGGTATCTCTTCGACAACAAAATCTTCTGGTTCTTTCTTGAGTGTTCCACCGGTGCCGGGCGTGTCTGAGATATAGTAGGTAAGACCCAACGCCGTCTCCAGAGGAAAGGGACTTTCTTTCATAACAGTTTGAGTTCCCCGGTGATCCGATCGAGATCTTCTGATTTTGCGGGTCCGACGCCCAGGGCTGTTACGGTGCCGGGAGGAATTTCAGTCATACCTGCGTCAGTGATCAGTGACGTTGAAATGCCGGCAGTTTCTGCAAGGGTTTTTATTTCGTACATGTCACGCAGGGAGGGCGCCTTTAATGTGACTTTTTTCATCCCTTCGTTGTACCATTTTTTCCGCGTTATTTTATCACAGCTTTCGTACGCACCGATTGCCGCATGGGCAAGCTGGGCGCAGCGTTTCCCACAGCTCATCTTAATATCTGCACGAATGATGAGGCACTGTTTCCACTTAAATTCAGGTTCCTTTGCCATTGGTCTGGCAGTACTATTGGGCCGGTGATCAATTAAACAGACGGCGGATGATGTCTCACTTCCCCGCCCGCGATGTCATCTGTCATCTGTTATCTGTTAATAGGTGCGGTAACCAATCAATAATCAGGAGTGTGTTTGAGGGTTTTGCGAAATCGCAGCTATGATGTTGTCGTTGTTGGTGCCGGTCCGGCGGGATCGGCAGCGGCACGGCGGTGTGCAGAACACGGACTTTCTGTCGCGCTTATCGAAGAACATGCCCAGATAGGCTCGCCGGTCCAGTGTGCCGGTCTGCTCTCTATGAATGCTTTTCAGGAGTGTGATGTTTCAGACGATTCTCTTCTGCATACGGTTCGGGGAGCAACTCTTGTCACCGGCGACGGGTGTCGTCTTTCTTTTGCGGCAGATGAACCAAAGGCCGTGGTCGTAGACCGCGCCTGTCTTGACCGGGAAATGGCGTCAAAGGCGGCCCATGCCGGGGTAGATCTGCTCCTGAAAACATCCGTCACCGGCATGAGCGGGCAGGAACTTTTCACAACCGGAGTAGACGGGAAAGGGTCCCTTCACGCCCGTATGGTTATTGCTGCTGACGGACCCCGCAGTCTGTTCACCAGGATTCATGGCATGGAGCGTTTTCCGGTGGTGCTCTCTGGCATTCAGGCTGAAATCCCTCTGGAAACCGATCCCGATCGCGTCAACCTCTATCCAGAAGCGTCACCTGAATTTTTTGGCTGGTGTATTCCTTCAGGGCCCGGAAGGGCACGAATTGGTTTGTGCGGGACGAAGCAGGTTCCCGAACGGTTTGCTCAATTTTCCAGACAATTCAGAACAGAATCCCAGAGTCTGCATCAGGTGACCGGCACGATTCCACTGGGAATCCTTCCGCAGACGTTTGGGCCACGGACGCTCTTTGTTGGTGATGCCGCCGGGTTTGCGAAACCGACCTCCGGCGGCGGGGTCTACACCGGTGTTCGCTCCGGCCATCATGCCGCTGATATTGCGGCGCTCTGCTGCGGGTGCAATGATTTTTCCTCGAACGCTCTGTCGGCGTATGAAACCCGCTGGAAGAATGATTTCGGGAAGGAACTTCACTTTGGAATGAAAATTTTCTCAGTCAGGCAGAAGATGGGACCCGAAGAACTGCGTTCATTTTGTCGTCTGCTGAGCAAACATGAGATTATTGAGATGATTGTTGCTCATGCCGACATGGACCGTCCTCAGGAGATTGCCGGCATGATTCTGAAAAAACCGGGTTTTCTCTTTGGGATGTTTCGGGTAATTGGGCCGGAAATTCTGACCCTGTTTTCATCCTAACGACCTGATGACCGGACATGCCGAAAGGTGGATAAGGAGTAACCGGCAATATCAGGTTTATTATGTTATCAAAAACGCTCGTCGCTGTTGATGGTTCGTCACAGTCCGAGAAGGCCTTTGAGATTGCTGCTGGGCGACTTCATCCGGAAAACGACGAACTCCATGTACTCTATGTCATATCTCCAAAGAAATACGAGACACTCCTCTCAGAAGAAGGATATGACGGTACCCTTCCTCTTGAGAATCTCCGGGAACAGTTTTTGGAACATGAAAAAGCGGAACTCTTTCAGTCGCTTGAAGAAATCGCCCAGAGAAATGGGTATTCCTTTACGGCCCATGTGGCCATCGGCGATCCGCGATCAGAGATTATAAGCTTTGCCGAAAAGATCGAGGCAACGGCGTTAGTTCTGGGTTCAACCGGAAAAGGGTTGGGCAGCAGACTTCTGTTGGGCAGTGTCAGCAACTATGTTGTAACGCACAGTTCCATCACCACCATTGTTGTACGATAGGGTTGTAAGGGAAGCGTACGGCAGATGTGCAACCGGCCCCCCGTCTTACTTCCATTCTTTTTTATTCCAGCAGCAACAACAAAAGCACATGGATAGTGAATTTGGACGTGGATTTATCACAAATATCATGCTTGTTGCCAAACACTTTGGTCTTCCGCCGGATCAGGCCTGGCCCGGAGTTTCTGATCATCTTATTGAACTTATTATCCCGGAGACTTTTGCCGGGACCGAGGTTGAAGATCTGGTCATTATGCTACGGAAAAAAGTCATGTGGCATCAGATGGGGCATATGGATTCGGAAGATGCCGAAGATGTACGGCGGGTTCTGAATCGTCTGGTAACAGCCATTGATCGTCACCTTGGTATTGCTGATCCGCAGACTGGAAAATATGACTGAACCCCGGCAATTTTTCTCCTCTTTTTGTGCGTGAATCTGCCCTTAAATGACCTGATTTATTTAAAAAAAGGAACCGTTTAAGTCTTCTGAGGGCGATATTATAATGATACAATTACTCTGCAGACCTACAATTATATAGTACTCTCGAGCCTCTCTTTCTGAGCGGGTGGTCTGCACAAAAAACGGTGGTAATTGAGGAGTTTAAAGCATAAAGATGGCGCAAAAATATGATGCATCTCACATCACTGTTCTGGAAGGTCTTGAGCCAGTCCGTGAACGTCCGGCGATGTATATTGGGTCGACTGATACCCGGGGTCTGCACCACCTTGTCTATGAGGTCGTTGATAACTCCGTAGATGAGGCACTGGAAGGACAATGTAATGAGATCCGGGTGACTATCAAGAGTGACGGCTCATGTCGAGTTGAAGATGACGGGCGGGGGATCCCGGTTGATGCGATGGCTGAGCAGGGAGGGAAAAGTGCTCTCGAGGTTGTCCTCACTGTCCTTCACGCCGGAGGAAAGTTTGACAAGAACTCATATCAGGTCTCCGGCGGTCTGCATGGTGTCGGTGTCTCGGTTGTAAATGCCCTTTCAACCTATCTGCATGCTGAAGTGTATCGGGATGGCAATGTCTGGGACATGGGTTTTGAGCGCGGGTTTGTAACAAAAACACTCTCCTGCCGGACCAATACCACAGCCAAGTCACACGGGACGATTATCTCTTTTAAACCGGATCCGGCGATCTTTGAGACGACTGATTTTGAGTATGAGATTCTTGCCCACCGTCTTCGTGAAATGGCATTTCTTAACTCGGGGCTTACCATTTCTCTGTCTGACGAACGAACCGGCACTGAAGAAGAGTTTATGTTCGAGGGAGGCATCATTGATTTCATTGGCTATATGAATCAGGGACGAAACCCGATTCATCCCGATATTATCTATTTCAACACCTCAGACCCGGTAAACCGCACGGAAGTCGAGGTGGGTCTCCAGTATACTTCTGCGTATAATGAGAATGTGCTGACCTTTGTCAACAGTGTCAACACCCGTGAGGGCGGAACCCATCTGGAGGGATTCCGTAGTGCCTTAACACGCACCATCAATGCGACGGCAGGACGCAATAATCTCATTAAGGATACTAAAAAGGACAAAATCAGCCTTCAGGGCACTGATGTTCGTGAAGGTCTGTCGGCGGTTATCAGTATCCGGGTTGCCGAACCTCAGTTTGAGGGTCAGACGAAAATGCGCCTTGGTAACAGTGCCGTTAGGGGCACGGTTGACTCCCTCGTGTATCAGTCGCTGACCGAATATTTTGAAGAGCACCCGAAGGTCATCAAAGTTATTGTGGAAAAAGCGCTCGGTGCAGCGAGAGCCCGTGACGCGGCACGCAGGGCACGTGAAATGGCCCGGCGCAAAGGGGCGCTTGATTCCGGTGGACTTCCGGGGAAACTTGCGGACTGCTCTGAGCGGGACCCGGCAAAGAGTGAACTCTACATCGTAGAGGGTGACTCAGCAGGAGGTTCGGCGAAACAGGGACGTTCCCGGTTGTTCCAGGCTATTCTGCCGCTGCGGGGAAAGATCATCAACGTCGAGAAGGCACGTCTTGACCGGTCTCTGAAAAACGAAGAAATTCAGTCCCTTATAACGGCGATTGGCTCCGGCATCGGTGAGGACTTTGATATTGAGAAAGCCCGGTATCATCATGTTATTATCATGACTGATGCTGATGTGGACGGTGCTCATATCTGCACGCTTCTCCTGACGTTCTTCTACCGTCACATGCCGGAACTTATCGAGAAGGGCTACCTGTACATCGCTCAGCCTCCGCTTTACCGGGTTGGGAAAGGAAAGAAAGAGATCTATGCCTTTACTGAAGATGAGATGCACGACGCTCTTGAGGAGATTGGTGAGAAAGGCGCTCATATCCAGCGTTACAAGGGTCTTGGCGAGATGAACGCCGAGCAACTCTGGCAGACCACGATGGATCCTGCACAGCGGGTCTTAAAGCAGGTCGAGGTTGAGGATGTGGTACTTGCAAACGAAACCTTTGAGAGACTGATGGGAGATAACGTCGAGGCCAGACGGGACTTTATCTGGCAGCATGCAACGGAGGTGAAGAACCTTGACATCTGAACAGTCCGGTGATAATAAAGAACATTCAACCGGCCGTATCATAGCAGCACCAATTGTCAAAGAGATGCGGACGTCCTATCTCAACTATGCGATGAGTGTTATTGTCGGGCGGGCAATTCCTGATGTGCGTGACGGCCTAAAACCCGTCCACCGCCGTGCCCTCTTTGCGATGGGCGAGATGGGGAATACCTCTGATAAGGCCTACAAGAAATCAGCCCGTGTTGTTGGTGACGTGATGGGTAAGTATCACCCCCACGGTGACTCAGCAATATATGAGACCATTGTGAAGATGTCACAGGAATTCTCCTACCGCCATCCGCTTATTGACGGGCAGGGAAACTTTGGTTCGATTGACGGTGATTCAGCAGCAGCAATGCGATACACCGAGGTTCGCCTCGAGAAGATCGCTGAAGAACTGCTTGATGATATCGACAAGGAGACTGTTGACTTTGTCCCGAACTTTGATGAGTCCCTGAAAGAACCCTCGGTGCTTCCGGCAAAGGTGCCAAATCTTCTTGTGAACGGCACGAGTGGTATTGCGGTCGGTATGGCAACTGATATGCCGCCGCACAATCTGGGAGAGGTCTGTGACGCCGTCTGTGCCACAATAGACAACCCTGATATTACGCCTGCTGAACTCATGCAGCATATCCCGGGACCTGATTTTCCGACCGGCGGTGTGATTCTCGGGCGTGAGGGTATCGTCCGGGGTGCGATCGAAGGACGCGGAAGGGTAAAAGTTCGTGGCGTTGCCGAGATTGAGGAATGGAAGGGGAGAAACCGGATTATTATCTCAGAGATTCCCTATCAGGTCAACAAAGCCACCATGATCGAACTGATGGCGACGCTTGTCAGGGAAAAGAAGATTGAAGGGATCTCCGATATCAGAGATGAGTCCAATAAAGACGGTATCCGGGTTGTTATTGAGCTCAAAAAGGCAGCGGTGCCGATGGTGGTTCTTAATCAGCTCTACAGTCATACGCAGCTTGAAAAGACCCATAAGATCATCAATCTGGCCATCGTGAACGGGCAGCCAAAATATCTGACACTCAAAGATATCATCGAGGAATTCTTAAAGCATCGGATGGAGATTATTCTCCGCCGGACGCAGTTTGATCTGAAGAAGGCGCAAAACCGTCTGCACATCTTAAACGGACTGTTAATTGCCCTTGATGCAATTGACGAGATCATTGCTACTATCAGGTCTTCCCAGACGACCGAAGAGGCAGCAGAACGCCTGATTGCCACCTTTGGCCTTGATGCGCTTCAGGCAGATGCCATTTTAAAGATGCAGCTTCGCCGTCTTGCCGCCCTTGAGACTCAGAAGATTGTGGATGAGAAGAACGTTCTTCGTGATGAGATTGCACGCCTGGATATGATCATCTCAGACGATGTGCATATTTGTGCAGAAATCCGCGAGGAGACGCTGGCTATCAAAAACAAATATGCAAACCCGCGCCGGACGGAGATTACCCATGCCGTCGGAGACTTCGACCGTGAGGATCTTATCGAGAACAAACCGGTTTTTGTCTCGCTGACGACGCAGAATTATATTAAGCGGATGCCTCTTGAAACCTATAACTCTCAGCACCGGGGAGGACGTGGTATTATTGGCATGAACACAAAGGAGGACGATATCGTCGCCTCGGTGTTTGTGGCTAACACGCACGACTATCTGCTCTGTTTCACGTCACGCGGACGGGCACACTGGCTGAAAGTCTATAATATTCCGGAGAGTTCACGTATTGGCAGGGGGAAGGCAATTGTCAACCTTCTGCAACTGGAGGATGAGGTTGTTACGGCAATTATTCCGGTATCGGAGTTCAGTAAAGATAAACAGTTTATCTTTGCGACCCGTCATGGAAGTGTGGCACGTATTTCACAGGACAAGTTTAAAAATCCACGGTCTGTAGGAATTTATGCGATAAAACTCCGTGATGATGATGAACTGGCAGACGTGAAGGCAACCGATGGGACAACAGATGTTATTCTGACCAGCAGATACGGACAGAGTCTCCGGTTTGATGAGAACAGGGTCCGGTCGATGGGCAGAAACGTCGGCGGTGTCCGGGGTATGAACCTGCGGTATGGTGATGTGATCGAGAATATCGCTATCGTCGGAAAGACACATCTGCTCACGATTACCGAAGCGGGGTATGGAAAACGCACGCCGTTTGAGCAGTTTTCAAGCAAAGGACGTGGCGGTATGGGTGTGCGCAACATCAAGACTGATCTCGGAAACGGCGTGGTCTCTTCAAAGCCGGTCTGTGACGATGACGAGATAATCGTGATGAGTCAGTCAGGTATTGTGATCCGTACGAAGGTTTCCGAGATCTCTATCACCGGACGCGGCACGAAAGGGGTCAGAATTATGCGACTTGCAAACGGCGACCGTGTTGTCGGATTTGCGGTGCTGGAAGCGGAAGATATTGAAGCGGCGGCGGATGCTGCTGTATCTGAAGCAGGCGATATCGAGGCAGTGGTCAATGCTGATGTTCCGGATAATTCTGAGCCGGAAACGGATGAAGTTGACGCAGCAGAAGATATTGACTTCCCGGACGATTCTGAACCGGAAGAAACCGACGAATAACACTCTCTTTTTTTCTTATTTTTTGCCGGGTTCTGGTTCTTTCATCTGAAAATGACAATCACATTTTCATTAAACAGCGCCTGAACCATTCGGTTCACACACGTTTTTTTCAACAAGAGCAACGGCTACAGCTGCAAAGCGCTCATGGGATATGCTTATTTTGATGGTAAAGTGTTCGGCAGACGGCAGATGCAGGACAATGAACGGAGCACCGGAAGGTTCTTTTTTAACTTCAATCTCATGGAGTGCCGGTGTAACAGAATAGGGCGACAGTGCTTTGATGACCGCCTCTTTTGCCGCAAAACGTGCCGCGTAACAGGGTGCTGGATTACTTTTGTTTCGACAGTATTCGATCTCTTCCGGTGTGAAAACCTTCGTCAGAAATGAGGTTTTTGCGCAGAGTTCTTCGTCAAACCGGGCAACTTCGACAATATCTACACCAATTTCCATCTTAGTTCGCCTTCCGTCGTGTTTTCTTGCCGGTTGCCGTAACGTCCAGTGAATCAACGGTCCGGATGATCCGCGGAACTTTCCATTCCTGTAATCGCTCTTTTAAGAAACCGGTTATCTCTTCTTCAAACAGGGGGTCATCTGCCGTATCTTCCCGGAGAACTTCAGCGACAACCAAGGTGCCTGCAATCCTGCTGGGACGACCAAAGACCCAGGCGTCTGTTATTCCCGGGAATGTGCGCAGCGCTGCTTCTACCTCTTCCGGATTGATTTTGTACCCGCCAGCGTTGATCATCTCGGTTGTGCGTGAGACAAAGACCACCCGTTTCTCTCCAACGGATTCCACCACATCGCCGGTTGCAAACCAGTCGCCGCCTGAAAGGGTTTGTTCCGGGTCGGCGCAGAGTGAACGGTGGACCTGGAGTTCTCCGTCCGGGGTAATCCGGATTCGTGATTGCAGGTTCTTAGGAATCGGAAAGGTGGCGCCATCTGAGATCAGGAGTACACCGGTCTCGGTTGAGGCATAGATATTGTGACAGACAACACTAGGGAAGGTTGTTTTCAGCGTTGTGCCAAGCTCCGTATCAAATGCCTCGCCGCCTGAAAAAATGCCGGTAAGGGTGGTCTGTGGTGATGAATCCGAAGCAGAACCAGAACACGAAGTGGTGAGGGCACGCAGATAGGTGGGTGTGGCAGCAAGGTCTGTAATTTTGTGTTTGCTGATTCCGTTTCCGGTGAGAGATGCGGGGGTTTCAAAAAGGTAGACCATTGGTGCTCCTGCCATCAGTCCCTGCATAAAGAGCAACACACCGGCAATATGGGATGGATAAAACCCGAATCCAATAATGTGGGACTCACCCTCTGCTTCACTCAGGAGCGGGGCACGAAAAAGGGTCTCGATGTGGTGTCGCACACATTTGGGTCGTCCGGTTGTCCCGGAGGTAAAGAGACCAATGGTGAAATTTTTAGACTGAGTAATGCGTAATCTGAGGTCATCATATCCGGAAACTTCTGGGAATGTTGTGTTCTGCCATGTGACGTCTTCATTGTGGGGCAATCCCAGTTCCATTCGTTCCCCATCAGAGAGATCCGGGTCCGCAAGCAGGTAGTCGCCGCCGTTGAGTGCTGCGGCAAGAAAAAGCACATGCTGCCGGTAGGGGTTTTGTTCTGCAATGACGGCGGGTATTTTTTCTACGGCGTTAATATCTTTGATCAGATCCCGGCGTGTTTTAAAAAGCGCCCGGTTTTCATCAGTCCAGAACAATTGGTCTTCTTTCATCTCACGCTCATTTGTGCCGTTCGTTCTCTTCTTTAGGATTTCAGAACCTTTCTGAACTCACCAAGGGTTCCCGGATATCCAACTTCAAAGACGTCAACGCCATAGGCATCTTCAATTCTGGCGGCAAGTTCTGCCAGATCAAAGGAGTCGAGGCCCAGGTCTGCTATCGGGTCCATCTCGTCATCGAATTTTTCAGGAACCGTCACTCCTTTTTTTCGCAGGATCGTTTGTAATATTCCGGTTAACTCGTCATTCATCGCTTATTATCATCTCACCCCTGAAAGGACTTTAAGGTTACCGGCACCTGCCTATTTATGAGAGTATTTCAAAATATCATGCGAAGAGGAACGAGTTCATGACAGAGCGAGTGCTGAGCAAAACAATATCCGTTCGCAATCTTCGGGAAGACGAAGTTGAAATCCCAATTGCGTGGGCACGAAGTGAGGGGTGGAATCCGGGGCTTCATGATGGTCCC
>CAZBGM010000018.1:15550-17370 GCA_964491505.1 uncultured Methanomicrobiaceae archaeon
GATGCTGCGGCGCTCTTGGCGTATGACACAGCTCATGTCCCGGCACAACGGCCGGTTTTTCTTGAACAATGGCTGACGCAACCGAATGCAATCACTCTTGTTAAGGTTGCCTCTGACGGGAGTATTCAGGGCTATGGTGTTATCCGGCGATGCTTTGAGGGATATAAAATCGGGCCACTCTTTGCAGAGACCCCAGAGATTGCAAACTCACTGTATGAGGGACTTACGAGTAGTGTGCCGGGTGAGAAGGTATACTTTGACACGCCTGAGCCCAACGCCGATGCAGTGTTAATGGCACAGGAACGGGGCATGACGGAAGTATTTGGCACCGCGAGAATGTATAGTGGGGAAGCACCAGCTCTTCCGCTGGATACTATATACGGGGTTACAACCTTCGAACTTGGGTGACTCTGTCTCTTGGTGGTGTTTTGGGTTAGTCAGAGAAGAGAACGGAAAAAAGATGTGGTGAAATTGTTAGAGATATACTGGATGCATGCGGGTTGGTGTGTTGTAGGAGTAATTCGTGTGCGTGATCATAGGTTCTCGTTAATGCGTGCAGGTACTGATACCACAGACGAGTGTTCCGTTCACGAAACTTTCGATGGTCTCTTCAATTGTTCCTGAAACGCCAAGGTAAACATCAATACCCTGTTCATTAAAGAGTCCTACGGCATTTGGGCCCATGCCGCCGGCAAGGATTTTTGTCGCTCCCAGTCCTGCCAGAAACGGCGGAAGGGCGCCCGGTGAGTGGCCGGGACTTCCAACAGTCTCTTTTGCAACAATTGTTCCGTTCTCGATTGTTACCATTACGTACTCGGTGCAGTGGCCAAAATGCTGAGAGACAATTGGTCCCTCAGCGGCAATTGCAAGTTTAACGATTCCTTCTTCCATTCATTCACCGTCTGAAATTTCCGAATCTGGTTCCACGTCCACCGCCGCCACCGCCGCCGCGTGGAACACCGCCACGGCCAAGTCCGTAGACAACGCCACCTGTTGGAACCTGTCCTGCTGTGCCTTCTTCTGTTGTCCGGGTCTGTGGGGTCTGGCATCTTCCCATACCCCGTCCGGTCATTGGACCGGCGCCTCGTGGTCCTGTCTGGTCAAATCCTGGCATATGTTTTCACCACCTGTAATTTCTCAATCCCATTCCTCTTCCCCGGCCGCCGCCAAATCCGCGTCCCATGCCGCATCCGCGGGGAAGACCGCCACGGCCAAGTCCGTAGACTACACCAGCTGGTGGAATCTGGGCTGCTTGTAGCGGAGGTATTTGTTGTGCTGTCTGTTCTGCTGTCTGTGCTGGCATATTAGCGTTTGTGGGTGCCTGTTGGGGCTGGCATCTACCCATTCCCCGTCCGGTCATTGGGCCGGCACCCTGTGGTCCTGTCTGGTCAAATCCTGGCATAGATAATTCACCTCTTGGTGATTAATTACACATATGCGCGAAAAGAGATAAAGGTATTGATGGTCGCAAGAGTTACCTGCTTATTTAGGGCTTAGACTGTTCTTTTCCGTTTGTGGAAGGCACAGTATTTTTGTAGCAATCGGCGACAGAGTCTTTGCCGTCACACCCTTCGATGGTAATTTTTTTTCCGTTGACCAGTGCGTCAGCAATCTTATGACGGGCTTCGTGAAGGTCGCGCCAGAGTGTCTTGCGTGACACTTCCATATGTGCCGCCGCTATTTCCTGGTTATAACCCAGAAGATCCACCAGTTTGAGTGCCTCAAGCTCTTCCACTTTCAGGGGGATTTCACCGCTGTCTTCGTTGATCTGACAGCAGGGCTGGTAGCATCGCCACGGGCCACTTCCCTGCATCATTCTA
>CAZBGM010000018.1:17470-20578 GCA_964491505.1 uncultured Methanomicrobiaceae archaeon
TTCCTGTCGGTACCATTTTTCAATCTGTTCTGTTGTCTCCGGACTGAGATCATACTTGTTGATGACACCGGTCATCACCGGGTTGAACTGGCGGCAGACGGTGACCAGACGTTCGATATCATGCAGTGAGGAGAGCGACGGTTCGGCGACGATAATGACTAAATCCACACCACTGACTGTTGCAATAAGTGGACACCCGATGCCGGGCGGACCGTCGATAATCAGCACTTCTGAGTCTTCGCTGTTTGCTTCTGCCTGTTTTTTGACCTCGGTTACCAGTAGTCCGCTGGTGCCTGATCCGGCGAAGAGTTCGGCGTGCGAGAGAACCCCGCTGGGTGTCTGTGAAAGATAGAGCGTTCCATTCTCTTTCATTACCAGTGATGCTGCTTCTGCCGGGCAGACGTAGACACAGACGTTGCACCCTTCGCATTTGATGGGTCGCACGGTGTAGACGTCGCCGTTCGGAATAATTGCATTAAACCGGCACGCTTCGGCGCAGATACCACAGCCGGTGCAGAGGTCGGGATCGATGACCGCACACGGGAGACCGAAATAGGGTTTCGACGTCGTATCTTTTGCTTCTAAGAGGATGCTCAGATTCGCAGCATCAACATCGGCGTCAGCGATAATCCGTTTCACCGGCAGAATGTCGGCAAGGGCCGCTGAGAGCATTGTCTTGCCGGTCCCGCCTTTCCCGCTTAGGATGGCGATTTTTAACATAACTTCACCTCTGCTCGTTCTTTTGCCTGGGTAAACAGGTTCAGAAACGCATCACGCCATGTGGGATCCTGTGCGGCGATGAGGTGCCCGGTGCCCTGAATCTTCGCCCACTCGCGTGAGAAGGGTATCTTAAGAACAATTGGGATTTCTTCCTCGTTACAGAAGGACAGAATATCAGTGTCGGACCCGTCGCTGCGGTTGATAACCACGAGTGAGGGAATCTTAAACTGTTTTGCAACACCGACAGCCAGTTTCAGGTCGTGTAGACCAAAGGGCGTTGGCTCAGTAACCATGATGCAGACGTCGGTATCTTCCATTGTCTCGATAACCGGACAGGACGTTCCCGGCGGACCGTCGATGATAACATCTCCGTTTGTTGAGGCAGCATCTTTTGTGGCGCTGATGACCGGTGGTGCTGCGACTTCACCTTCTTTGAGTCGTCCGGTGATAAGGGTCAGTGAATCGGATGGTTTGCTGGTGGTGACGGTGCCAATTTCACGGGGAACTTCGGTGATGGCGTCTTCGGGACAGACGAGCCGGCACCCGCCACAGGCATGGCAGAGTGAGGGGTTTACGATAACCTTTTCCGGTGTTATGAGGAGTGCGCCGTACTGGCAGAATTCTCCACAGGCACCGCAGTTGGTACATTTTTCTGCATCAATCTGTGGAATGGTCTGGCAGACCGGGACCTGTGTTCCCTCAGAAGGGAAAAAGAGATGGACGTTTGGTTCTTCTACGTCACAGTCAACGAGGGTGATCGTCTGCTGCTCTGAGACCGCCCACGCCATGTTGGCGGCAACCAGTGTCTTGCCGGTCCCGCCTTTGCCGCTTGCGACAACGATACGTGTCACGTTTTCCTCAGACCAGTTGTTTGAGTGCGCCGTTTTTGTATTCTGCAACAGCCTGGGTTGCAGTTGTTCCGCTGTTGCAGGCATAGACTTCGAGTCCGGAAGCTTTCAGAGCGTTGAATGCGTTGCCACCGACCTGGCCGGTGAGGACGACGTTTACACCCTCGTTGAGCAGGAGCTGTGCAGCTTTTGGCCCGACGCCGCCGGTATCATTGGAGTGTGGGTTCGTTACTGCTTTTACCTCGCTGGTCTCTGAGTCGATGATGAGGAAGAATGGCGAGCGGCCAAAGCGTTCTTCGATGAGTGCGTCGGCAGTATTGCCTTTCGTGCTGATTCCAATTTTCATAGTCATATATAATTTACTCATATGTGCATAAAGGTGTGGGTTTTGGCAGGATTAGACTGGCTCGAAATGGCCAGGCTGAGGACGTTTACATTATTCTTTTGGACATTTGAAGTATATTATGCCTTACTTTTTATTATATAATGGTAACTCCTGATAAGGTGTCACGAAAATCCCTGCCTGTCAAAACCAAAAAACAGACCGACTGAAAAAAAGGGGTGTTTATCCTTCAAGGACCATCGTTTCAAGTTCGAGCGGCATGATATACGTTCCATCACGGTATGTACGCATGTTCCCTCCGGAAATTTCATCGACCAGAACAATCTTGTCTCCGATTTTGCCGAATTCAAACTTGATGTCATAGAGGTCGATATTCTTTTTTGCAAGTTCGTCCTTCATGATGGTTGCAATCTGCTGGGTAAGGGATTTGACCTCTTCGTATTCATCCGGGGTCATGATGCCAAGAATCTCAAGTGCATCCTTTGTGACCGGTGGATCTTCACGTGCATCATCCTTGAATGTGGTCTCGACAAACGCAGGCAATGATGCCGCTTCTTCTACATAATCCCCGTATCGGCGGTAAAAACTCCCGACTGCATGTAAACGGCAGATGACTTCCAGACCCTTGCCAAACATTTTTGCCGGTCTGACTGTCATGCTGAGGTTGTCGATATCAGCATCGATATAGTGCGTCGGGATTCCTTTGTCGTTTAAAATTTCGAAGAAAAATTTAGTCAACCGGATACAGGCACGACCCGCACCCTCCATCGTAAGACCGACAGTATTCATGCCCGGATCGAAGACACCATCCGCCCCCGTGCAATCATCCTTGAATTTGAGCAGATAGTTTCCGTCGTCAAGTTCATAGACGTTTTTTGTCTTGCCGGTGTAGACCAGTTTCGTAGACTGAGGTGAACTCATTATATCATTAATTCCCTGAAATAATACATATTGTTTGGCATAGGGACTAAAATCGGGTGTTGTCATCACCAGTAGAGAGAGCAATCCGACCAAAAAAGTTCCGGTTTTTAATACAGAAATAGAAACAAACTCCGCCGCCGCGGCACCCGGCAGTTCCCGGATTTGAAATGTCTGTTTACCGGTCAGAAAAAAATAGAAATCTGCGAATAATTGAAATTACTAAAAAATTGTAGAAAATGAAAAATCAAGCCTTCGCCGGAATTTATACATCTTTTT
>CAZBGM010000019.1:0-20104 GCA_964491505.1 uncultured Methanomicrobiaceae archaeon
ATTCAGGAATGACTGACTTAGAATGAGTATCTGAAACTTAATTCAGGAATGACTGACTTAAAACATAAAATACAAACCTTATTCAGACATTACTGACTTAAACAACAAACGAAAACCTCATTCAGGAATGACTGACTTCCATTGCCGTGCCACCCGCTCACTGAAAAAAAATAAAAAAAGTTCCCGACAGCTCAGGAGTCCCGGATAATGACCAGCCCATCAGAATCAGATACCGAAAACGAGATAGGAATCTATGAAAGCCGTGCAGGACTGCCGGTACGCCAAAGCGGAGGCTATCTTGCATTCATACCGAAACCTCTCCCGCCCAGACCACCACTCAGGATGAATGCCGCCATCTTGCAGGAACTGGCACAGGCAGAGAGAGCACTTGCACGACTGGATGGCGCTGCAATGACATTAGCGGATATCGGACTGTTCATTGAGCTTTTCACCCGGAAAGAGGCATTATTATCCACACAGATCGAAGGAACGCAGGCTACTCTCAGGGGTATCCTTGCTTTTGAGGCAGGAGTTACCACCGATGAAGACCCTTCCGATCTGCAGGAGGTAATCAATTACATAGCGACTCTGGAATTCGGGCTGAAAACAATCGGGAAAAAACCGGACCGGGACTACATCCTGAACCTTCATAAAACACTGATAACGGGAACACGGGGAGGGAATAAAAATCCGGGCATGTTCAGAGATGTTCAGAACTATATCGGAAGACCGGGATCAACCATTCATGATGCTGTATTCATCCCTCCACCGCCTGAGATGATACCCCGCCTTCTTGATGACCTCCTGCATTTTTTCTCATCAGAGGACGATGCAATCCCTCCATTAATCAGAGCAGCCTATATCCATGCACAGTTTGAAACGATTCATCCCTTCATGGACGGGAACGGGCGCCTTGGCCGGCTTTTAATAGTTCTCTATCTCTGCCATTTCGGAGTGATATCACACCCGCTCATTACCCTCAGTCTGTACCTGAAAGAACACCAGAATTCCTATTATGAGCTGTTAAACAGGGTGCGATATGATGGAGACTGGGAAAGCTGGTGCCTCTTTTTCCTGAAAGGAGTTACTAACGTCTCGGAGAAGGCACTTGCTACCATAAGCAGAATACACAGGCTCCGGGTGGAAACGATACACAAACTCCGTGAGGCAGGTTCTGAAAGTCCGGTCTCAGTCCAGATGGCAGAACTGTTATTTAAAAAACCGGTGATATCCGTACAGGAAATCATCTCCGAACTTGAGATTAACCGGCAGACTGCTTATGATTTGGTTGAAACCTTTGAAAAGGCAGGAATTTTACAGGAGATTACCGGGAAAAAGAGATACCGGAAATATCTCTTCTCCGGGTATCTGGAGATTGCCGGATTGTAGAAGATACAGGTGTTTTCCGGCTCGATTTATGCGATTCAGATGAACATCGAAATTCATCTCAAACCAAAATCCATTCTAACACTCACTTGGGCCTGTCTTAATTTTGGAAATGATGTGTATTATAATCCA
The DNA here is from genome assembly GCA_964491505.1 of uncultured Methanomicrobiaceae archaeon. Taxonomy (GTDB): domain Archaea; phylum Halobacteriota; class Methanomicrobia; order Methanomicrobiales; family Methanomicrobiaceae; genus CAZBGM01. The sequence continues at coordinate 1,519 of CAZBGM010000019.1, forward strand.
ACATATCTGCCGGTGAAAGGGCTATGGTTGATGCAGATCTCCGTATATAAAATTCTTGAACAGGGTTCCCCGATTTATCGCGATTGTTCAGAATAACAGGGCTATCACTTGGATTAACTTCGACAAGGCAGACATCTTTCCCAGTAATTGCTTCAATTTTTATAGAGATGTACGTATGATAAATATCCCCGAGATAATTGCGGATAAGGTTGTCGAGGTGAAGTCGGAAACTATCATTATCCTGTTTCATCCCCTTTGAATTTAAGGTCTGGCAGTCTTCCTCAATTCCTTTAATCTCTCCATCATCTGAGACACCAATGAAAAGCTTTCCTCCGTTTGAATTCAGAAATGCTGCAATATTCTTCAGTGCAATCGCTTCGGATAATTTAAGGTTGTCACCACCCTCCTCTGACCAGCGTAGTGACTGTTTAAACTCGACATAATCATTTTCACCACCATTAATGATATCCATCCACGATGATTCTTTTTCAGTATCTTTTCCAAGATATTTCTGATATAATAAATCAAGATAATCATTCATACCATTAGCAATGAGCTTTCTTCGTTCACTCAGGAACCGTTCATAATTTTCCGTCTTCCACAGTTCAGGATTTTCCGGAATAAATTGTTTTTTCAGCTCTTTGGGATATTGTTCCTGTACTAATGGGAGATAATCTTCCGGTGAACGATCTGAAAATTTATAATTCGTATCGCGAGTGATAAAGGCCCTGTTTGCAATTTCATTTACGAGCTTTTTATGAAGATGGTTTTGCCAGTCATAACCTGATTTATACAGCATAGACTGGGGAAAGATGTGATGACTTTGTATATCGTAAAAATCACTCATCGTATTGCCAATCGGACTGCCGTTTGCCCAGTCTTTTGCCTGATTGAATTTTGTAACAGTATAGAGAGTTCGATAAAGCGGATGCCCGGCAATTCTTCCTTCCAGATCATTTGCTGAGATCTCAATACGCCCTCTCATATCTTTTATCTCGTTGACAAGCTCTATTATTGGTTTTTCGCTACTTGTTGCCAGAAATACATCACGGTCAAGACGTGCTTCTGTCTGCCCACTGTATCTTCCGCCAATCATCGCAAGATGCATCCAGTATAAAAATCCAAATTTCCGGGATTCAGAAAAACGAATATTGTTCTTGAGAAGATATCCTACCATAGGGATAAGCACAAACGGTGTTGCCATGTCATTTGAACTACTAATTAGACCTTCTGTTTGAAGGATTGGAATAAGATAATCAAGAGACCGGGTGACTCTTTTCCAAGCTTCAATATAATCCTCTTTGGTATAGAGATTGTAGTCAAGTTTGGCATTCTTTTTAAAGTGGGCTGACCCCGTCAACGCCACAACAATTGTTCTTGTGAAAAAATCTAGATTCAAGTCATAATCTACATTTTCCTTAAATTCATGTTGTTTATTTTTAATGTTCTGTCTTGCCTGAGGCCATTTTCCGGTAATGTGGGTTAGAACCAATTCAGCATCAGTCAGTTTCGTTCCCTGTGAATTCACCTTGTCAAAGACATCAATGGCCTGATCGATGGTTGCCTTAGAGGGAACAGTTTGGATATGGTAATCATAATACTGAATTCTCTGGAGATTGACCAGATTATTGTTGACCTTTTGCAGCAACGCATTGTCATCAAAAGCATCAATTTTTTCTTCAGGATTATCTGCGTATTTCTCCTTGTATTCATTAAAAATTGTTACAGCATTCACTTTGGAAACATCAAAACAATCAGTTACTTTTTGCCAGAATGGATTTCCTTCCATTTTTGTTTTCATGAAATACTGGAATTCCCCAGTCATAGTATTGAAGTAAAGATTCCTGGGATCATTTGTGATATCCCCTTCAATGTAATAAGGAGGAATCTCACCTTTCATTAGCATATAGAGGGTTGTTATCCTCTGTTGGCCGTCTAAAATTACCTGGAGTGTCCCAAGTTGTTGAGTATCAACGTTTTTTCTTTTCAATTCAGGAATATTTTCACCATTCGCATCCCAGAACAACAGACTGCCCGTTGGATATTCATTGAATAACGAAATGATCAGTTGTTTGGCATCATCCTTGGACCAGACATATTCGCGCTGAAATTCAGGTAAAACAATACTAAAACTCTGAACACCTGCGAGGAGATTAAGTATTTGCATAGGCTCACTATATGGAAAATTGGTTGAACAGACGATAAGAGTATTGACTTGACCCATTCAGGTTCTCAGGCCAGCACATGAAATCCCAACAGATCCAAACCCTCCTGAAATAATTATATCTATAATGATTACAAACATAATCATTATGTCCTTCTATGGCCGGAGAAAGGAACTTGCCCTTCTGGGAAAACTCTGCCGCAGACTTCCGGGAATAATAGTGGTGACCGGACGCCGGAGAGTCGGGAAAACTTCACTGATAAAGGAATTTATTAAGGACAAAAAATCGCTGTACTTCTTTGTTGACAACAATAAATCAATTGAAATTCTGATACACGATTTCGAGGATCAGATAAGAGACGCCCTTGACATTCCGCCGTTTGTAAAGATTGACACCCCTGAAGATCTGCTTGATTTTCTGTTCTCATACCAGAATGATCTTGTGGTGGTATTCGATGAATTTCAGAGATTTTCTGATCTCTATCCTCCATTTATCACGCAGCTCCAGAAAAAATGGGATATGCAGGGGGAATCCTCACGGCTTTTTATCATCGCTTCCGGATCATCGGTTGGGATGATGAATAAAATATTCCTTGAAGGAGGAGCGCCTCTCTTTAAGCGGGCAGACAATATCATCCGGTTAAAACCGTTTCAGCCGGAAGAGATCTTTGATTTTCTTGACAATATCGGCGTACAGGACCGGGAAGAGAAGCTAAAACTCTACCTTCTCTTTGGCGGGATGATCTATTATTACCGGCTTTTTGAAAAATACGAATGTTCAGATTTTGATTCGGCACTTTCCACCCTGATCTTTGATGAGTTCGGTCCACTCAAAAATGAAATTCGTGATGTGCTTGTTGAGGAATTCGGACGTCTTCACCCTACGTATTATGAGATAATATCTGCACTTGCGAGGGGAAGGTCCACCCAGAAAGAGATTGCAGATATGACGCATATAGCGCCGGGTTCTCTTTCAGTCTATCTGAACAATCTGATTCATCTTCTGGGGGTTGTTGAATACCGGGTTCCGGCAACTGATGATCCAAACAGGTCCAAGAAAGGCAGATATTTCCTGAAGGACAACTTTTTCAGATTTTATGCCCGTTTTATCTATCCGAATATGAGCCGTTTTATCAGCGGAAGGGAAGGAGATAGTGTCAGTATCAGAAACATGGTAGACACAGAGTGGCAGTCATATTCAGGTCTGATCTTTGAGGATCTTGCGGTGTCTCTTCTTTCAGACCGGTATTCGGCGAACTATGACAGAACCGGAGGATGGTGGAACAGAAGAGGGGATGAGATTGATTTCATTGCACTCGGAGAGGGCATGATACCGGTTGCTGTTGAAATGAAGAACCGGGTGATGACTGCCGGGGACGCACTGGAAGTCATTGACCGACTTGAACATAAGATACAGCTGATCCCCGGTTTCTTCCGGGATTTAAATAAGAACCAGGTCGGAGAATCAAATCGAGAAACAGCAGCATTAGATGAAACCGGTCATTCCACTTTCTGTGGCGTTGCCGCAAAGGGGATGGCTGAAGGTGACAGGGCGGTTTTGAAAGAGAAAGGCTATCTGTTTTTTGACGTCTTTGAGCTGATAGAAAATCATGGAAAGCGGCGCTGATTGCCTTTAAAACTCCACAGTATCAATAATAAATACATGCCCAGAATGTCCCAGGCCGTACATCAATAGAATTCTTCATTCAGGAATGACTGACTTAGAATAAGTATCTGAAACGTAATTCAGACATTGCTGACTTAGAATGTCACGCCACCATTTGACAAAAAAAAATGAATGAAGATTCCAGACAGCTCAGGAATCCCGGATAATGACCAGTCCATCAGAGATGAAGGCTTTCCCAAAAAAACGGCACGCCCACTACTCTTCTTCGCTGCCCTTATCCTCTTCATCCAGCGCCCCGATATGGTACTCAGCCCGGCGCATTAACCCATGAAGCGTTGTCACCTCGCGGGTTGTCAGCATCGTCCGGGAAAAGATGCGGCGTATCATCGTGAGAGTATTATTCCGTTTGTGATCCGGATGGTCGATGTTATCCAGAAACCGGTCAAAATGATCATACAGAGAATCAAGTTCGATGCGTGAAGCCAATGCATACTCCCCACGGGGAATGTTCGCACATTCGTAGGCAACAATCCCGACCGCGTGGGAGATATTAACAATCGGATAGCCGGGGTGCGTTGGAATCGTGCAGATAATATCGGCCTTCTCCACCTCTTCATTTGAGAGCCCCCAGTTTTCCCGGCCAAAAAGAATCGCGATGCGTCCGTCAGTCCCTTCAAGCATCTCTGCAAGTTCACGCGGCGTGTAATAGGGCATCCGCATCGCCGTTGTGACCGACTTTGAGAGAGCGCCAGTTGTTGCGACCACCAGATTAGATGTTTCAATAACCTCATCCAGAGAAGAACAAACCCGGGCATTTGCGAGCGTATCAAATGCATGGGAGGCACGGGCACGGGCTTCCACCGTGATCTCAGGGGGGTTGATCAGGGTAAGATTTTCAAAGCCAAAGTTTCGGATGACCCGGGCGGCAAATCCTATATTTCCTTCATAGAGGGGTTCAACAAGAACAAATTCAAGATCCGGCATAATTCAAATAATTAAAAATTGAGTTACTGGACAGCGCGTACGGTTGCCTTCAGGGCTTTTGGCCCGTCATCATAAACCGCATTGCCGACCACAATAGTATCAGCATACTGTCCCATTTCCGCGGCACGCTCAGCTGAATCAATGCCGCCGCCATAGAAGAGCCGGGCGTCTGAAACAGCTTCTTTTGCTGCCGAAACAATGGCTGGATTCCCATAGGTGCCGGAATATTCGATATAGACCACCGGGAAGTGGAAATAGGCGTCAGCAACCGTCGCATAGGCAGCCACATTTTCAGGGCTTAAGTCACAGGCAGCGCCGGTAACTCTTCCAACCGCAGAATCGGGATTTAAGACAATATAGGCTTCAGGAACAACCATATCCCAGCGGATGGCATGATCCTGGCGAACCCAACGCTGGTGTTTGCCGACAGCCCAGCGGATGTCATTGGTGTTGAGCACACTGGGGACGAACAGAGCCTCTATGCCATCGAAAATAACACCGGATGGATCTGCCGGTTCGACGACTACCGGGACACCGTACTCTTTCACCTGCAACAAAAGCTCACGCAGATTCTCCTGCGTTACGTTCAGAGTCCCTGAAAGCATGAGTGCGTCCGTTCCACTGGTTGCAATCTCCTCTACCGCTTCCCCGGACACCACCTTATCAGGGTCAAGTTTAGTAATATGCCGCCACTCTCTCCAGTCAATCATCCCGCTTTTCTCCTCCCCGTTCCTTTTTTTATTGTAGTGCTTCCTTATAAGAAGCCATTTTCTCTTTTGACAGTCCGGACTTCGCCGCTGCATCGGCGAGATTACACTCAGCAAGCGTCTTTACGTTGTAAATGCCGGCACGATACAGACTGATAAGTGCCGCCTCGCCAAGACCAGACACTTCCAAAAGCTCCGTTCGCCCTTTATCCACATCCTTTTTGGGAACTTTACCCGGCACCGGCTTTCCCAGACCGGCACAGATAGAAGCCACATGCTTCTGCACCGTTGTGATTGAAAGACCGCTCATATGACTCAGATACACCGGAGGGAACGCACAGAACACATCCGGTGTCGTAAACCCGGCCTCCATGTATTTCTTGAGACTCGCAGCCGGCACCCCAAGCTCCTTAAGCCGTGCCTTATTCTTCTGTGCCTGTGCGGTCACAATCAGTTCGTTCGCCTCATCAGCTGTCAGATGCATCGTCATCAGCACTTCCGGCGTCTGTTCCGCAAGGGTATCGACCTCATCAATGCCACCCTCATTCATCGCGTTCGTGACCTTCGCATATCCCCGGCCACGTTTTGGCTGAATGATCGACCGAACAAACCGTTTCAGACCGGCCCGCCGCCGGTAGAGCTCAAGAACCTCACTCGCCTCAACAATGAGGATCTCTGCCTGAGCAGTTGTAACACCGAGGGTTTCTGTGAGTTCCTCCGGTGCCATCTGCTGAATATCATAGACAGTGTAGATAAATTTCCCATGCATCGTATCAACCAGGTTCTGGTCAACGGACGGCATCAGCATCAGGCCCTCAATATTTGACTTGATGTGGCTACAGAGCGGACAGCCAATATCCCACGGCGGGGCACCACGGCGAATGAGACGCACATGATGGAGATGGTGCGTCGGGCAGACGGTGCCTTCCCGCATCGCACTGCCCCACTGGGACGGCGGGAGATTGATGTGGAAATTACATTCCGGATAACTCTTACACCCAATGAACTGGACGCCTTTCTTGGTGCTGCGTATCGAGAGGTCGTTGCCGCAGACAGGACAGGGACCAACAACCCGTTCAGCATCGGTCCTACCGACGATCTCATCACTGATTGCCGTCTCATTCTCCTCAAGAACGTCAAATACCTCCCTGAGCATCGCCTGAGACTCTGTGATTACAGTTTCCTTTTTCTGGACGCCCTCTTTGATCTTCTCCATATGCTCTTCGAGGGTTTTCGTCATCTCAGGCCGGGTGATCGCAATCGAATGCCCCTCAAGGGTTTCAATAACAGCCCGTCCGACTGCTGTCGGTTTCAGGGGGTTGCCGTCCACGTAGCGTCGTGAGAAGAGCTTGCCAATCACATCATGGCGGGTACTCTTGGTTCCAAGCGAAAGGCGTTCCATCTCCTGAATCAGTTTACTCTGTGAGTACCGTGGTAGGGGAAGTGTCTCTTTCTCTTCCAGATTCTTCTTGTCAACCGGCAGATTTTCACCAGCGGTCAGTTCAGGAAGAATCGTATCTTTCGCACCGCTGTAGGTGTAGACGTGACGATAACCTTCTTCATCCAGACGCGAACCGGTCGCTGCATAGGGTTCTTTTCCGGCATCAAACGTGTACTTGATAGTCTTCCAGCGTGCATCCGGCGAGAGAGTGGCAAGGAAACGCCGAACGACCAGTTCATAAACTTTCCACTGCGTGTCGTCAAGCTGCTCCCGCTGTGCTGCACCAGTCGGGTGAATTGGCGGGTGATCCGTTGTTAATTTCTTTCCCCGCGTCGGTTCTTTGCGTCGGTGTGCCTCAACCCAGGTCACATCCCTTTTGAAAACAGTCCCTAAAAGCTCTTTTAAGAGAGCGTCAAGGTCAAGAGAGGCCGGATAGACGGTGTTGTCAGTTCTCGGGTAGGAGATAAGACCGTTCATATACAGCGCTTCTGCCGTACGCATTGCCTGAGATGCCGAGAGACCCAGACGTGCTGCTGCCACGATAAAGGATGTCGTGTCAAATGGCCCGGGCGCCCGGTCATTTCTGCTTCCTTCTTTGACGTCCAGAACTGTAAGGGGTGCACTGGTCCTCTTGTACGCCTCAGTTGCACGAGCCTGATCAGTGAATTTTCCCTCTTTATGCTGGGCTTCAAAAGGTTCGCCGTTCTTGCCGGAGTTCACCGAAAGCACCCAGTAGGGCTCAGGCACAAACGCCTCGATCTCTTTTTCGCGATCAACGATCATTGCCAGTGTCGGACTCTGCACCCGGCCGACACTCAGAATACTATTGCCCCCGCGTTTCGCTGCAATGGAAATAAACCGGGTCAGAGACGCTCCCCAGAGAAGATCGATAAACTGCCGTGACTCGCCTGCCGCAGCGAGATTGAAGTCAAGTTCTGATGGATTGTCAAACGCCTCGGTGATCTCTTTTTCGGTAATGGCACTGAATTTTGCCCGTTTCACCGGAACATCACGGCTTGCCTCACGGATGAGGTCATAGGTCTCTTTACCAATGAGTTCTCCTTCCCGGTCAAAATCAGTGGCAATGGTGACGAGTTCAGCCTTTTTGGCAAGTTTTTTGATCAGGTTTACGATGCCTTTCTCAATCGGACGTTTGATGATTGTGGCATCAATGAGAGAACGGGGAGGGTGAACTTTACTTCGCCAGTCTGAATATCCCGGCTCAAAATCAACCTCGACCACATGGCCCCGCAGACCGATGATCACAATATCATCAAAGCGATAGGTGGAAACCGATCCATCCTTAACGGTTTTTACCTTCTCTTTTCCGGCAAGAATTTTGGCAATACGCTGTGCAGCAATATTTTTTTCGGCAACAATCAAATGCATGATTAAGTCTCCCGTTCTTCCAGTTGCGCCTTTAAAAGCGCCCCTAATGTTATCGGATCAGCACGACCCCGTGTCTCTTTCATGACCTGTCCAACAAGGAAGTTCACCGCACCCGCGTTGCCGCTCTGATAATCAGAAACAGCCTGTGGGTTGGCATCAATGACACGGATCATTATTTCTGCAAACTCGTCATCACCTGCCTTAGTAAGTCCTCGCTTTGTGACAATCTCAGAGGGTCGTGCCATAGTGGCTCCTTCCAGCGATCCGTCAAGGAACTCACGCAGCAGGTCAACGCCCACCCGGTCGGTGATGGTTCCGGCTGCCAGAAGCTGCATCAGATCCACAAAATGATCTCTTGGGACATCAGCAATTTTCATGCTGCGGTAGTTCAGTTCCCCAAGGAGCGTGTCAGAGACCAGTGTTGCGCAGAGCACCGATTGGTCTCCCGCCACCTGTTCATAAAAGTTGGCCACCCGGATATCGCCGGTCAGTGTCCGGGCATGGTTGAGCGAAATCCCATACTGCTTCACAAAGCGTTCACGACGGGCGTCGGGCAGTTCAGGAAGTTCTATTGTATCCACCCAGTCACGAACCCGGAGGGGACGCAGATCCGGTTCCGGGAAGTACCGGTAATCACTTTCTTTCTCTTTTGATCGTGAAGAGGTCGTAATGCCCTTGCCTTCCTGGAAGTGCCGGGTCTCCATGACAATCTCTGCACCCCGGCGAAGCATATTTTTCTGCCGGGTTACCTCGAAGTTGAGCGCTTTTTCCACACCTTTGTAGGACGAGATATTCTTGCACTCCACCCGGGAATGACCTTTCAGTGAGATGTTCGCATCCACACGGATGGAACCTTCACGCTCACCGTCAAAGACATCCAGATATTCAAGGGTTGCCCGGAGTTTGTTGAGGAACCGCCGTGCCTCCTTTGGCGAACGCAGGTCCGGTTCGGTGACAATCTCAATCAGCGGGACGCAACTGCGGTTGTAGTCCACCAGTGAATAACCGGCCCGGTCACGCCCGGTCTTGTGCACCAGACGTCCGGGGTCCTCCTCCAGATGAATCCGCGTGATACGGATCGTCTTCTCATGCCCTTCGTCGTCCTCTACCAGCAGATGTCCCCGCTCACCGAGCGGTTTGTCATACATCGTGACCTGATACCCTTTCGGAAGGTCCGGGTAGAAGTAGTTCTTTCGTGAAAATTCGCACTCTTCAAGAATCTCAAGATTGAGCGCCTTACATACCTTCAGAGCAGATTCAACGGCTTTTTTGTTCAGGCGTGGCAGGGCACCGGGAAGTCCCAGACAGACCGGACAGCAGTGCGTATTTGGTTCATCGTTCTGATAATCGTTGGAACAGCCACAGAACAACTTAGTTTTCGTATTGAGCTGGCAGTGGATCTCAAGGCCAATGATGACCTGGTTTTCCGGTTCCGTCATTTAGTTGCCCCCCTGTTCATAGGCAAAGGCAGTGTCAACTACCAGTTCATCCTCAAAGTGACGCCCGATGATCTGTAGTCCCACCGGCATCGAATCAACCGTGCCACAGGGAACTGAGATCGCCGGTACACCGGCAAGATTTGCCGGTACCGTGAGAATATCTGCAAGATACATCGAGAGCGGATCGCTCTTCTCGCCAAAGGCAAACGCGACGGCCGGCATCGTCGGTCCACAAATTACATCCACTTCGCTTAAGACACGCTCAAAGTCGGCCCGCACATTCGCCCGGGCAATCTGCGCCTTTGCGTAATATTTTCCGTAGTACCCGGCCGAGAGCGCAAAGGTTCCAAGCATGATTCGCTGCTGGACTTCACGCCCAAACTTTTCGCCGCGGATGCCCCGGAATTCATCGTGCCACATCTTTTTTCGCCCGGACTCCGGACCAAAACGCACACCATCGAACCGTGAAAGATTCGAGGATGCTTCACTGGTGCAGGTCACATAGTAGGCAGCAAGAGCGTAGGCCATCGACGGAATCGTGCAGGGCACCGCTTCTGCGCCGAGTGACTCAAGCCGGCCAATCGCCGTTCTGACTGCCTCAGCAACGGCGGGGTCTACTCCAACGCCAAAATATTCTGCCGGGACTCCGATCTTCAGTCCTTCAACAGCAGCGGCGTTCGGTGTGTGAGTATAGGGAGCGTTATAGGAGGTTGAGTCATGGAAATCGTAAGCACTGATGACCTCCATTAAGCCGGAGACATCTGAGACAGTCTGGCCCATCGGCCCAATCTGTTCAAGGGAGTTTGAGTACGCGATAAGGCCGTACCGTGAAATCCGTCCATAGGTTGGTTTTAAGCCAACAATGCCACAGTATGAAGCCGGACAGCGGATCGAACCGCCGGTGTCAGTTCCAAGAGCAAGATCAACCATCCCGGATGCCACAGCAGCAGCACTGCCGCCTGACGACCCACCCGGCACCCGGTTTGTATCGCATGGATTGGTGGTCGGGCCAAATCCTGAATTCTCGGTGGATGTGCCCATACCAAACTCATCCATGTTTGTTTTGCCGACAATCGCTGCCCCGGCACTCTTCAGAAGGCCCACCACATGCGCATCATACGGCGGAATATATCCCTCAAGAATCCGTGAACCGGCAGTTGTCTGAATGCCTGCTGTTGAAATATTGTCCTTGACTGCAACCCCTCGTCCGGCGAGAGGACCTTCGCCATATTCTGCCTCCCGGCAGATGGTGATGAAGGCATTATACTCATCTTCAGCGTCGAAGGAAAGAATCTGAGTCAAATCACACCACCCGTGGCGCCTTTATGTAGCCATCCTCTGATTCCCCGGCGTTCGCAAGCGCGTCTGCCTGTGACAGAGACGGAGTTACCTCGTCCTCTCTGAAAATATTGTAGAGGTCTGTCCCGCCGGCACTGGTCTGCTCTACACTGTCGAGAATGTCAAAATATTCAAGAATGTCATTAAATTGTGCGGTAAATGCCCCAAGCTCACCAGCAGGTAGCGAGATATCTGCGAGGTTTGCGATCCCCTGTACGTCCTTTTCTGAAACCATGTATTCGGTCCTTCCTATAATTTCCTATAATATAGTGATGATTATTCGGCCTGATCCAAGTAACTCAGGTACTCTTGCACCGATTTTTTATAACCGTTTTGGCGTGTGAGTCGCTGGATCTCTTTCCAGATACCACTCCCATACTGCATCGCCTTTTTGCCATATAGTGCCGTCTCTTTGGGCATATAGCGGCAGGCTACCTCCCGAAGGGGGTATTTTCCCACGCCATTCTTCACCCGCTCCTCCGGTGCGATAGCCTGTGCAGCGCGCACAACACGCACATCAAGAAAAGGTTCTGAAAAATACGTGCCAAAAAGACCGGCTACGGCCTGATCCCGTTCTCCCTGCACAGCAAGAGACAGGAAATCCTTCTCAAATAGTGCCGCAAGGTTACCCCTCTCAAGGTAGCGGGCATAGCCCCCAAAGAGCTCGTCCGCCCCCTGACCCGCAAGAATGCGAACGTACCCCTCTTCTCGGGCATACCGCGCGACAAACCAGAGAGTCGTGGCGATAGAGACATCGACCGGACTTTTCTGCGGCACCACCGGAAGCACTGCCTTAAGGGCCGCAGCAATTTCAGAGGGGGCGATTACAACGGTGGAATGATCCAGTCCCAGCTCTTTTGCCACCGCGGTTGCATGCAAGAGGTCATAAGACCCCGCAAGACCAACCGTAACACAGGGCCGATGGGCCAGCGCGGCAACCAGTGCAGAGTCCACCCCGCCTGAAAATGCCACGACTCCCTCATCGCTTCGTAACCGCACGGCCGTCTCTATCGCTTCGTGCAGAGGCAGGAGAGGACCATCAGGTTCAATTGTTCCCTGCTCGACTCCACCGCAGAGAATCGTTCCGGGGGGACAGTCTCCACGCAAAATCCCAAAATGATCCTGTGCTACACAGTCATTCCACCGAAGCAGAAATTCCCCCCCGCAGCGCCGTAAATTTTCCGGAGAGCGAGACAGGAGCGTTTGAATCTCCTCTTCGCTCAACCGGGTCCCGTCACACTCAATCCACCCGGAAAGAGAGAACGTGGGCATCAGTTGCACAGCGGGCGAAGTTTGGTTGTAAGAGTTTCAATCTGCACAACAGCCGTGCCGATATAGGCGTCCGGATTCAGAAGTGCCTCCAGATCATCTCTGGTGCACAGGGCAGAAACCGCCGGGACATCTGCCAGCACAGCGGCAAGCGGACGGCGCTCCTCAAGGGCCTGCATGCTTGCGACCCGGACAATCTCATGAGAATCCTGCCGGGACATGCCCCGCTGAGTCAGCGCAATCATCACCGACTCTGCCATGTTCACGCCCTGCATCATCTCAAGGTTGTGCCGGATGTTCTCCGGTCTGACCCTGAGTCCTTCCAGCACCCGGGTCATGACCTGCAGGATGTGGTCGGCCAGAATTGAGGATTCAGGGAACGTAATACGTTCACAGGAGGAGTTCGTCAGATCCCGCTCTTCCCAGAGCACATTGTTCTCAAGAGCCGGGCTGACCATTGCACGGACGATCCGTGCCAGACCACAGACCTGTTCTGATTTGATGGGATTTCGCTTGTGCGGCATCGTAGAAGAGCCAACCTGATTCTTGCCAAAGGCCTCTTCAAGCTCACCGGTCTCACTCCTCTGCATCATCCGGATATTCAGACCAATCTTATCAAGCGTGGTTGCAACGTTTGCCAGGAAGAAAATATATTCGGCAAACCGGTCGCGCTGGATAACCTGATTGGAGACGTCAACCGGTGTTAAGTCCAGATAGTCCATCATCGCTTCCATAACCTCATGGCCTTTCTCGCCAAGGGATGCCTGGGTGCCGACAGCGCCCGTCATCTGCCCAACGGCGACCCGGGGGCGAAGCTGCATGAGCCGTTCGATATGGCGGGCCACTTCTGAAGCCCATATACCAAAGCGAAGGCCGTAGGTGGTCGGCACGCCAATCTGCCCGTGGGTTCGTCCGGCACAGACCAGTTCTTTTGTCTCTTCTGCCCGGTCAAGGAGAACGCAGAGCAGACGGCGAAGCTTTGCCTCAAGCAGATCAAGGGACGCCTTCACCTGCAGTCCGGTCGCGGTATCGAGAATATCATTTGAGGTGGCGCCATAGTGAATCCACCGGCCCGCATCGCCGCAGACTTCAGAGAGGGCTTTGACAATCGCCATCATATCGTGGTTAATTGCTTCCTCGATCTCTTTTGCACGCTCAAGACTGGCGTTCGGTGCAGAGGCTTCGATCAGCGTTGCTGCCTCTTCAGGCACAATTCCGCAGATACTTTCAGCCTTTGCAAGGGCAACTTCGGCCTGCACAACCGAGGTAAAACGGTTTTCTTCATCCCAGACGGCCCGCATCTCGGGAGTGCCGTACCGGAAATCTATTGGGTGGACTGCCATCGTGCTATACTATTAGTACAGGAGAGGTAAATGCGCTTTTGCTCAGAATCATGTACGAGATGCAGGAATCTCCGGTCATTTACAGGTAAGAGAAACAGAAAAAAATGAGTTATTCTTTGATGGTATAATCGGCCTCAATAATATCGGGGTCCCCTGCCTGCGGAAGGAAAACCCAGCAGATAATATAGGCTAAAATGCCTATCAAAAAGACATCAAACAAAATGACGGTGAGAATAACCCAGATCACCCGGATAATATTCGGGTTGATATTAAACGCCTCACCAATGCCCCCACAGACCCCCGCAAGGAGTTTGTTCTTTCGTGAACGCTCTATTTTTGCCATAAAATTGATCCACTTCCCTATTGTTAATTAGCCCTCTCATCCTATGTAATAACAATGGGCACGCTTGACGATTATTTCCCCTATCCCGCATTCAGACCCAATCAGAACGAGATGCTAACCTTCGTACAGGAACGTGCCAGACAGGGTGCGATCTCCATGATCGATGCCCCGACCGGCAGCGGGAAATCAAGTGTGCTATCCGCCCTTCTTGCGGAGGCGTCCGGCAGAAAAGTAGTCGTAGCAGTGCGCACCATCAGTCAGCTCAACACCTTCATCAGGGAACTGGAACTCATCAGGAAGAAACACCCCTCGCTCACCTTCTCCTACCTTGTCGGCAAACGAAAGATGTGCCCGATGGCGACAACCGGCGACCCCTATCGTCTCTGTGAAGGACTCAAAGGATTCACCACAGCGCTGCTTCGGGAACGGGCCATGAAAGGATCAATGATTCCCGCCACCGACCCGGTTGTGCAGAAACAGATAAAAAAACAGGATCCCGAACATCCGCTCATCTGTCCGTATTTCGTCCGTTCACGCATCTTTATTGAGAACGCAGAAGGACTGAAGATGGTGCCTTCACAGACACTCAGGTCCAAAACAGCTGCTTCGTTAAAAAAGCCGGTCCACCCCTCAGCTCTTCAGGATTTCTGCGACGGCATCTGTCCCTATGAAGTCATGATGCAGGCAGCACGCGATGCCGATGTGATTCTCCTGAACTTCCACCATCTCTTCAATGCTGATATTCGGGAACAGATGTATCAGATGCTTGGTATCGAACCCGGCAAAGCCCTATTGCTCATTGACGAGGCACATAACTGTGGTGATACCATCCAGAGTATTCAGAGTGTCACCATCACCCGGCAGATGATTGACGCCGCCAGCAATGAACTGGGATCCATGAAAGGAAAAGTTTCAGGTTCAGATGCCGTCAGAACCATTATTCCAAACATTCTCCGGTTTGCTGACTCGCTTGAACGTTCCTTTAAGGCAGAAGACTGGTTTGACCCGCATATGTTTGCCCGGTTTGTTATCGGAGGAACGCTCTACAAATCAATACAGGGACTGGCAGACGATCTCGAATGTATCAGTGAAGCGGTGCGTGAGAAAAAGATCGAGGCGGGAGACTACCGGGAAAGCGCCGTCGAACGCCTGTACAAGTTCATTGACGGGATGAAAGCAGCACTTTCAGATGATGCGTATCTTTCCATATACAAAAAAGATCACGAGCTGGGCATCTCCCTCTCAGTGCGCAATATTGACCCCTCAAAAACAATGCAGGAAGTGATTGAAGACCACCACGCAACGGTGCTCATCTCAGGGTCACTCTCACCGGTGGAGCACTACAAACACTTTTATTTTGGTAGTATGCCGGCCGAAACCCTTACACTCCCCAACTCCTTCCCCAAAGAAAACCGCATGCTCCTGTGCGCCGGGGATATTACGTCGGCCTACAGCAGACGAAATGATCCGGAAAATACCGCAAAGATCGCTGATTATATCAAAACCTTTGCACGCCTGCCCGGCAATCTGGCTGTGTACTTCCCCAGTTATGACCTGATGCGGACCTGGACTGAACACCTGCCAAAGCGACTTTCCGGCAAGAAGGTCTTTATTGAGACAAATGAGGCAGTGCAGGCCGACCGCGATCTCCAGGAATTTATCTTACTTCCCTCGCAGAAGAAAGCCGGAATTATCTTCGGTGTCTGCGGCGGCAAATGGAGTGAAGGACTTGATTACCGTGGAAAGCAGCTTTCAGGGGCCTGTGTAATTGGACTGCCGCTGGCGCCATTCAACGAAGTCAGGCAGATGATCAACCGGTACTTCAAAAAGAAGTTTGGAAAGGAAGGAGAGTTCATTGCCTATACCCTGCCGGCGATCAACAAGGCAACGCAGGCACTTGGCCGGGTGCTCAGAGATCCCAGTGACAAAGGGGTGCTGGTGCTTGCAGAGGTTCGGTTTCTCGACGGGGAGGTTCGCACCGGTCTGCCTCCCTGGATGCAGGAAGAGCTCATAACCTGTGATCTGAAGGGTTTTGAGGATCGGGTTCTTGGATGGAAATGAGAGAGGGCATCTGTAGATTTGGTCTCTGGCGGGTGCAGGTTGTCTGGTCAGGTAACACTGTGCATCGGGTAAGGTTTACAAAAACAGGAACACAAAGCCCGGTACCGGCACCGTTTTTGCAGTATGTCAGTGGCAGAGAGCCGGATTTTTCAGAGCTCATAAGTATCGCAGAACAGGACAATGGTCCACATCAGGCCATCTACCTTGAAGTCAAAGGAATTCCCTATGGGGAGACCAGAACCTACAAAGATATCGCGGAGGCGACCGGCACCCACCCGCGATTTGTGGGAAGTGCGATGCGACAGAATCCCACTCCTATTATCATCCCCTGCCACCGGGTCGTCGCACAGAACGGTCCGGGCGGGTTTACGCCGGAACTCTCGATAAAACTCGATATGCTCGCGATGGAACAGAAAACACTCGCGAGGGAACAACGGTTTCAGGAGAACCAGACCGGCCCAAAACATACGAACGGGAGCACAGAAGAATGAAAACGACAAAAATTGGCATCCTTGGTGCCGGCGCAGTCGGACTGACTATCGCCGCACAACTCTCGCGGGTTGCTGACGTCTATGCAGTCTGCCGTCCACGCCATGCCAGAGCGATTTCCACAGAAGGATTTACCAGAACCGGCATCTGGGGAGAGGAGACCCTTACTTTTCCCTGCGGGGAGGAACTTCCGGAGGGACCCTACGATTACCTGATTATCTCCTGCAAATCGACTGAAACCAGAGCCATCTGTGAAGAGTATGCGGATCGCTTTGGTGAGGCAGATATTGTAAGCCTTCAGAACGGTATCGGCAATGAAGAGATCATCGGTGAATATACCGAGCACGTTATCGGCGGGCTCATTATCACCGGCTTTGAGTGGCAGGGCGATGCGGCGGTCAACGTCTCGGTCGAGGTGGGACCCGCACAGTTTGGCCGGTTCCCGCGGGGGACTGACACTGCTGTTGAAAAACTGGTGAACCTCTTTTGCGCTGCCGGGGTGAACAGCGTCGCAACAGAACGTATCCGGGGTGAACTATGGGGAAAAGCGCTCTACAACTGCTCTTTAAATCCATTGGGGGCACTCATGGAAGTGCCATACGGTGCACTTGAGGAACCACATGCATGGGCTATCATCGAGAAAATTGTCGGAGAAGTCTTCGCCGTTGCGAAGGCACGTGATGTGCTCCTCTCGTGGGAGACGCCTGATGATTATCTTACCTACTTACGGGACACACAGATGCCGGTTTCAAAGGCGCACCATTCCTCGATGTATCAGGACTTGAAGCGGGAACGCCCGACTGAGATCGATTTCATGAACGGTGCCGTTGTTGTCTTTGGCAGAGAATGCGGCATTGCTACACCGGTGAACGAAACCCTTACAAGCCTGATAAAATTCAGAGAAACGCTGTTGGGGATAACCCGAAAAACTGATATCAGTTCAGGCAGCACTTCACAAGAACAGAGCTGAGATGACAGAGAGAGACACACGAAGCGGGATTATCCTCGTCGGCGGGAAAGCCCGGAGAATGAACGGAGATGAAAAATACTTTCATACCTTCGGCGGCGTCTCGTTTCTTGATATAATTATTACTGCCCTCTCCCCGGTCACTGATGAAATTCTCCTCGTTGCCCGTGACGAGATACAGTGTGGACAATTTTCCTCCTACCCCGACCTGCGGGTTGTTTCTGATATCCAAAAGGAGCAAGGCCCGATCGGAGGTTTGCATGCAGGCCTGTTAGAGACAACCAGTGAACTGGCATTTGTCGTCGCCTGTGATATGCCCTGTATTCAGCCAACAGTGGTCGAACTCCTCTTTCAGGCAGCGGAAGGTTTTGATGCTGTTGTCCCACTGCATGAAAATGGCCACATAGAACCACTTCATGCCGTGTACCGGACCGCACCGGCCCTCAACTATCTTGAACAGCCGCATTCACGCCGCATGAAGGTGCTTGCAGATACACTCAATACCAGAATGATGCCAATGTGTGAACTTCGCACCGCTGACCCGGACCTGAAGAGCTTCACCAATATTAACCATCCTGAAGATCTGGAACAATTACGGAGAGACGGCGGATGCTGAGCATTCATGTAATAGCGGTCGGAAAGGTCAAGGAATCATTTATAGCGCAGGGTCTGCAGGAGTATAGCAAACGACTGCTGCCCTATGTTCGCCTGACGGTGACAGAAGTCGCAGACGTTGCGCTCCCAAAAAAGCTGACGCCATCACTGGAACAGGCACTATTAAAGAAAGAGGGAGAGAGAATCCTGAAAGCCAGAATGGGGAGCGGCCCGCTGGTACTTCTGGATCTGCATGGTAAACCCTGTTCTTCAGAGGAGCTTGCACAGATGATTCAGGAGTATGCCATCAGTGGCGCCGGGACGATTACGTTCTGCATCGGGGGAACCCTCGGCATTCCGGAAAATGTGAGGAATGCTGCAACACACCGCATCTCTCTCTCAAAAATGACCTTCACGCACCAGATGGCCCG
>CAZBGM010000020.1:0-19687 GCA_964491505.1 uncultured Methanomicrobiaceae archaeon
ATCAATCCAAACATGGCTAAGAACATGTTTATTTCTTGTGACTGGCAAAGTTAGGTTGTACAGGGCCCCCTGATACGGATCTTTAAGATATCCAGCCTAAAAGTGCAGACCTCCGGATATTCGGGACAGAAAACGGCTGAGATACGCCTGGAAGGCATTGAGGATCCTGAGCCATTGCGGGCTATGATCATGGACTTTGTACGTGGCGACGGCCCAGTTGCGGCAGTAACCGGAGCAGATGTCCCCCAATCCCAGAGAACTGCCAGTCCAGCAACAAACGACGAAGCTGTGATTGAAGAACTCCGGGAAATAAAATCAGTACTCAAAAAGATTCTCAGCGAGACACAGCATTAAAAATAAAATATGAAAATGAGAGCAATTCTGACTCTCACTCATTTTCTGACATTTTTGAAAAACAGGTCGCAGCTTCGGAATAGTTACCCATCAGAGCAAGCGCCCGACCTTTCATAGCGAGAATCCCGTTCTGATCAGGGGCATGGTCCAGTGCCTCGTCAAAAGCAGCAATTGCAGGTTCGTACTTTCCAAGATGCAGGAGAGCTACCCCTTTGCCATACAGGACATTCGGGCCCGCATCCCCAAGACCAATCGCATGTTCGAAGGATTTCCCGGCTTCGTTGTACCTTCCCATCACATCCAGCAGGGTTCCGCGTGCCGTCCAGAGTGAGATGTCCTTCTGATCCCGCTGCAGTGCCTCTTCATACGCATCCAGAGCATCTTCAAACCGCCCGGATTTGCGTAGCAGATCGGCCTTCATCAGGTGATAACTTTTATTCTCGGCCTTCAGGTCGATGAGTTTGTCAGCCGATTTCAAAGCATCACGATAGTTCCCGGCAAGCATCTGGGCCTGGGTCTTTGCATAAAGGCTCTCAATGTCATGTGGGTCTGCCTCCAGTGCCGAGGCATACTGGTTGACGGCCTCACCATAGCGCTGGGATTTCATCAGGGCATCACCAAGAAGCACCCGGAGCACCGGATCTGCCGGGTCGCGGTGAACACAGGCTTCAAAGGCATCGGCTGCCAGCTCATACTTTCCAAGGCGCATCATGATCTCACCACGCTTTTGTGCGATCTGCGGATCGTCAGCATCAATCCCGGAAATTGTATCAGTGCAGCGGAGTGCCTCTTCATACCGTCCACCATGCAGGAGTGCGGCAGTCAGTCGTTTCCAGGTTCCGATATCTTTGGGATTCTCCTCAAGGGCCGCCTGATATTCCGTGACCGCAGCGTCATACTTTGCATCCTTCTCATAGACCTCACCCAGAAGTATCCGGGTCCGGGCATCCTCAGGAGCATGCTCCAGATACTCAGCAAAGGCTCCGGCTGCATCGGCACACCGGCCTGAGAGCTGCAGCGCCTTTGCACGTCCTTTCAGAGCCGGGAGAAGATCGGGTTTCATCACAATTACCTGATCAAAGGCCTCCACCGCACGGGGATACTTGCCAGCATCCAGAAGAGCACGGGCCAACTCAAAGAGAACGTCCGCATCTCCCGGACGTTTAGTAAGTGAGGTTTCAAAGCACCGGACTGCGCCCTCGTATTCGCCCATCACAGCGAGTGCACGGGCCATCTCCGCCCAGGCCTGCGGATTTTCAGGATCGATTCCTGTCACCTGCTCAAAGGCCTGCAATGCCTCTTCAGTCATGCCCAGATCCGCCGAGGCATGACCAAGGGCCAAGGCAATACCCGGACGATTTGGCTGGAGTGAAAGGATCTGCCGGTACACAGCAATTGCTCCTTTCACATCACCAGTGCGCTGCAACAGATCAGCCCGGAGTTCAAGCAGGCTTACATCATCAGGCACCAGCCGGAGAATATCATCTGTGCAGTGCAAAGCATCATCATAGAGCCCAAGGTCAGTCAGTATCTCGGCAGCAATCCGGCGGGCCCCAGCATCCTCAGGTTTTCGTGCGATGACTTCATTGACCGCGTCAAGAGCCTTCTCGTGGTTACCCATAAGATGCAGAATCTCAGCCTTCTTCTTTTGCGTGCCAACATCACCACCGGACCGGGACAGAATAGCGTCATAACACACCAGTGCCTCCTCAAACTTTCCAAGAGATGTATAAACAGTTGCCTGCGCCTGTCGAATGCCGGCATCTTCAGGATTTTTCTCCAAAACCGCCTCAAAGCACTCAATAGCCTTTTCATACGATCCAAGATTCTGATAGGCGAGTCCTCTCTGAGCAAGTATCGTTATGTCATCAGGGATAACAGTGAGAACGTGTTTTTGCGATTCAAGGGCTGAAGCAAAATCTCCGCCATGCATCTGCGCCTTCGCAAGTGAACGCCAGACATAGATATTCTCAGGCGTATGCTCCACGACTGCCATGAAACAACCAACCGCTTCATGGTAGTGGCCAAGCTGCATCAGGCAGACGCCCTGCATCTCACGGATTGCCGCTTCTCTCACATCCACATCCATAGTCCGGGCAGAACGTGGTGCTCCTGACTGTTCACGCTCAAAAAGGCTCATTTCAACATCGTTGTTGATCCAGGAAACTGACCCGTCTGTATCGCTTTTAAGAACTTTCCCAAGACTGTTGAGAGCTTCGTTATACCGTCCTTCCTCTATCAGACAGGTGCTTCGGTGATACCAGGCGTTCGTATTTCCATCATCAAGACGGAGCATCTGGTCAAAGGCTTCGATGGCTCTTCCAAACTCCCCGCTCTGCTCACGGGCCACACCCAGAAGGAACCAGACCTGCACGGATTCCGGCATCTTCTTGACCACCGTCTCCAGAATTCGGACGGCATCGCCAAAGGCTCCCTGCAGGATCAGGTCGCGGGCCCGGTTATAGCCAGCCATGGCATCCTCTGGCTCTGCGGTTGTAATCTGTTCATATATTTCAGCAGCGGTTCCATACTGTCCGAGTTCCTCATAAACAGCGGCAAGATGGTAGTATGCCGGAAAATCTGTTGGATCACCGTCTGTTGCTTTCCTGAACTGTTCTGCTGCCCGGGCATAGTTGCCCCCCTTTTCATGAGCATATGCCGCGCTCTTCAGATAGATGAGATTCTCCGGATCTCCCTTTAAGAGACGTTCGTAACATTCGGCTGCCGCTTCATCCTCCCCAAGCCGTGAAAGCACACTGCCGGTTCGCTCCCAGGTGACCAGATCCTCAGGGTTTCGCTCAAGGATACGCAGATACGATTCTTTGGCACCAGCGAAATTACCAGAAAGCTCCATACATTCTCCCCGCAGAAAGAGTGCCTGTAAATCATTTTCCTGTTCCAGAATGAGGTCATACCAATTCACCGCAAGGGCATACTCGCCCAGTCGGGTGAAGGCCGCCGCACCGGCATGAAGAATCTGGATATCAAAGGGGGTCAGTTCCTGCGCCCGGATATAGGCCTCAGTCGCCTCCTGATAGCGTCCCACATAGGCAAGAGCCCGCCCCAGAAGATAGGCAATCTCAGCCCGTCCCGGCTCGACTTCCCGGGCTTTCACGAATGCCGATGCTGCTTCAGCGTATTTTCCAGCCTCAAGGTGGAGCACACCTTTCTCGTACATAGGGTTTGGCCCCTTTCCCTTCCCGATAATATTGTCAAATATTGCCATAGAATACACATGACTCCATACGCTTCGTCGTGCTGGTATCTGATACTAAATTAGTGATATGAAGGCATAATAGCTCTTCTTCCGCCGGGGTCAATTCACCCCTTTGCTACCCTGCCACAAAACCTTAATTCATGGCAGGGGAATAAAGGAAGAGTATGCGAATTCTCAAGACACTTCTGCTTCTGGGGCTTGTTGTTGCCCTCACCATCGGTGCCTGCAGCGCCCCTGCAGCGGCCCGCAGCCCAGCGATTAACGATATTCAGCCAAACGACGTCATCTTTGTATATGAGACCGGACTGAATATGACTGATTTACGGAACCAGACAACCAACAACCCGATTACAGAGCTTCGCCAGTATTTAGATGACGACAGATCAAAAGCACCTAAGAACCAGATCCCTGTCTCTGATGACACGGATTTCACAATCATGGATGTTCTTGTCCCAAAGAATTCAGTTCCCATGACAGTCTGGGCATGGAATCCCACCGACGGCAATACCAATTCAGTGATGATCTACTATCCTGAAGTCTCCATCGAGGCGGTACTTGCAAGCAATCAGGCTGACTCAGTAACCGGTCTTTCCATTCCTGACGGGACCAGCATCGCATTTAAAGTGACTTCTCCACAGGTAGGGAGCTGGTATCATGATGCAACGACCTGGCCTACAACGATTGATATCCTGCTGACAATGCCCGGAGGAGCTCAGACAACAAATATTGGCGGCACTAATCTCGCCGGAATGAGGATTGATTCAGCACAGTTTTACACGAACGATCCAGGAAAACCGGGCGCAGTGACCCTCACATTCAAAGATCAGGGCATTTATACCTTCCAGGCTGAATGGAGCGCCCCATCAGGTTTCAAAAATTATGCTGCCAAATCCAACGAGATTTCAATAAACTACGGTGGCAGAGCAAATATCGGGGACGGAACAGCGACCGCAACGGCAACACCGGAGCCAACTCAGGAACCAACAGTGCTGCCGACCACCGCACCGACGCCCGTTCCTACAGAATTGCCGACAACCGTTCCGGCAGAAACTGTACTGCCAACACCGGATAAAACCGCTCCGCCGGTAACTGAACTGCCCACGCAGGCACCAACCGCGACACCGCTCTCAGTACTGGGCTGTCTCGGAGCGTTTGTCATCGGTCTATTGGTAATCACACACAGAAAAAAGTGAGAGAAGAACAATAAATTCAGAATCAAAATCGTTCTATTTTTTTTCGCTTCTCAGATCCTCAGCATACCGAATCATGCCATAAATCGCATCGGTTGACGGATGAATTTCCATGAAGTCCTCAAATGAACCCATATTACTGCCATGCTCCATCAGGTGCGAAACATAGGCAAGAAAGAGGGAAGAACCCGGTGCGCCGGCATAGGCAGATGTCACCGCGCCTGTTCCATCATAGGTAATCTTTGAAAAACCCGTGAACCGTTCAGGCACTGACCAGAACGATCCTGAACCGGCCGGAGACGGAAAAACAAGTTCCTCATCCAAAGCATCCGCTCTCCCACAGAATGCATGATCATATCCCATCTTGATGCACTGGGGAATATATTTCGGCATAACAGGAACTGGCTGACCCAGTATTGCATCGGCCGCGATACGCCCTTCCCGCCGTGCAACCGGCGTCAGATAGGGAGGGCCGGTCACATCACCAGCTGCAAAAATATTCGGGACACTCGTTCTCATCGCGGCATCAACAGCGATCCCACCATGACGCTCTCTGGCGAACCCTTCAATTGCTGAGGTATTCGGAACCAGACCCGTCGCAAGGAACACAGCGTCTGCGGAAAATATGTTCCCCCCTGCCTGCACGTTCAGCAGGCCGGATGCAGAGTCTTCAGAAATACCCTCAACTAAAACACCCTCATGAATTGTTACCTGCGCCAGATCCCGCCGAGCCGCCCGTTGTAGCACCGGGTCAAACTCTTTTAAAAATCCACTGCGGCAGAGTATCCTGACATTCACCCCAAACGATGAGAAAATATATGCATACTCAGCAGCGATGACCCCGCCGCCAACGATGATCAATTCCTTTGGAAGACACTGCATCGTCTGGATGGTGTACGGTGTGAAAACAGACGGAAGATCTATTCCGGAAATATCCGGCACAAACGGGTGCGAACCCGTAGCAATGAGTATTTTGTCTGTTGGGTGCGACCTGCCATCAATCGTTATCCCCTTCTCAGTAATGACTGCTTCTGCGCCCGTTAACAATTCGACGCCAGCTTCCCGGGTTTCTTTATCCAGAATCTGAGCGATTGTTGTCTGAATCTTTCCGGTCTCTTCCCACAAGGCACGAAGGCAAAGATGTGGAGAGCTGTCGAGAACACCAAGTGATGTCAAACGCCCTGCCTGAGCAATCGTCCGGGCACAGTCGTTTAACGCACAGACCAGCATACATCCGTGATGCAGGCACTGACCGCCGGTCGCACTTCGTCGGTCGACAAGGATTACTTCCTCGCCGGCTCCGGCAAGACGCACCGCAGCCAGACGCCCTGCCGGACCACCACCGACAACAGTAATCATTGCCTAGAAAACCTCAACCCCATCGTCCATCGGTTCTTCGAGAATCTCTCCGGTAAATGCATTAATCTCCGTGACAAAACGGCTCCCTTTCACTTTCCAGATGGGAACATAGACAAGCGTTGCCTCAACGGCGATATCCTTGTCATCAGGTCCGACATCTACATCCTGGTAAAATATGGCATCGCCCTCACTCTCACTCAGGCGTACTTTCCTCGTCAGCTCTTCCTTCACTTCTCCCCTGATAACCTGCTCGGCCTCCTCTTTCTTCATCTTCGGTTTTAACACGCTTGCGTCAGCAGGTACTGGCGCGGTTACATACTCAGAGAGACTTGCCTCATGCTTATCACCGGTTATTGCATTGATAGAACCACAGCCTTCTGCCTCAAAGGAAAGGTGATTCTTCTTCAGCCATTTTTCTCCGGTGCTAATGTATGTATATTTCCAGAACGGCAGGAACCGGCAGATGGTGTCACCTTCGCTTCCTGCAAGCTGACAGGCCTGCGCAGAGGTAACCTGAAGAGGTACATGGGGCAGCATAGAGCCCTGATCAAGGGAAATCTGCATTGAAGGCTTCACCCCACTATCCCGGGGTTTTTCTGCTGTCAGGGCGGGGCGCAGGTCAAGAGTTTTCCCAAGCATTTTCGCCAGTGCTGCCTTACCGGCCCACTCACAGATCTCTGACTGCCCCCAGCACACACTGTTATGTAATTCCTGCGGAGGATGCATGGAAACCAGCAGCTTTACACACTCAACCGAGTCCCCTGCTGAAGTTTTGACTGTATATTTTTTCCGTACAAACGCTTCCGTCTCACTCACATCGTCTGAGCAGACCACAACAATACAGTCATCTCCCTGAAACGCAGAAAGGTCGGTTTGATCGTTTTCCTCAACCTCATATCCCGCAACTACAAGGATCTGCGCAACAATATCCCGTGCATTCTCCCGGATCATTAATTCTCTATTGGCAGGATACCTACTACAACCTTTCTCTTCAGAACGCAGGGGTTTTGCCAGAACCACATCAAAAATACAATCCGGTGGCAAAAAAAAGAGATATGCAATTAAAGTTTTTCCGGCATAGCGCCGGTGAGATGGGTGGAAAGAAACGCAAAATACTGTTGATAAAAATTAAGAAAACCTCTGCTTTCCGAATAGAGAGCCGTTGGTTCGCCGTCAGGAGTCCCGATGATACAAAGCACAATCCGGTTATCTATGATAAAAATACCAGCCAGATCAGAGGACATGTCAAATTCTGATTTTATCTTAGAGCGAACCTCAAGCACTTTTACATTTTGAGGGACCTTCTCATCCCATTCATTGGTAACCAGCACTACATCAACGCCGCGTTGACTTATTTCATCAAAAATAGGCAGAAGATTCTCAGCA
This sequence comes from uncultured Methanomicrobiaceae archaeon, assembly GCA_964491505.1. GTDB lineage: Archaea > Halobacteriota > Methanomicrobia > Methanomicrobiales > Methanomicrobiaceae > CAZBGM01. Next base: position 7,507 of record CAZBGM010000020.1, read on the forward strand.
ATTGTCGTCCAGGTTGTAAAGCAGCGGACCGACTCCTGTGCCATACTCAGGGTGTCAATGATCTTCTTTTTGATCTGCTCATCTCCATAGATGCTCCAGATCTGCTCTTTCATCGGCTCATGTTCCGGCTCTTCGTGGTAGATGTCATTCAGAAGAGAGCGTGCAAGATCAGCATCTTTCTGGACCTGCTGCAGGAGGTCGTCAACAGCTTCGTCTGGCGGATTCGGCCGGAAAAGTTTTGGCTGTGTGTTTGAGACCGTTGCCATATTTTTTTCGAGCAACCGGTCAAGAACCGGATATACCGAAGCACGCGGCACACCGGATACTTCATGAAGGCGGGAGGCGGGGGCACTGCCCGTTTTTAAGAGCGCGATATAGACCAGTGCTTCGTATTTTGTAATACCCAGAGACTTCAGATACCGCTGGATCTCCCCGGCAGTTGGTATGGATTCAGGCATTCTTCTATAAAGTATATATCTATTGACAATAAATGTTGTTATGAGAAGAACAACAGGAGTACTTAATGAAACGTTTATCACTCGCTCTTATCCTGCTCATTATAGCAGGATGTCTCTGTGTGGCACCGTCTATGGCCACATCGAATACAAAATACCTATATGGTTCCGTTGAACTCACGGCTGTTGTTGATGGCACCAACGAATTTTCACCCGGTGAGGATATCAGTCTGAGTGTCAAGGTTCAGAATCAGGGAATCAACACTGTCAAACTCTCAAGCTCGACAATTCTTGCCCGTGACGAGACGCCAACATTAGCAAAGATGGTCACCCTTGCCCTTGAACCCGGCGACGCTCCGGTTGTTATTAAAAGCGGCCCTCAGATGGTAGGTGATATCGAAAGCGGACAGACTGCCACAGCAACATTCACCGTCAAAATTGACAAGGATGCACCGCCCGGCACCTACACGCTGCCACTGGACGCCAGCTATCGGTGGCTCTTTGACGTGTCACAATATGACCCAGACACGATTGTTACCCGCTTCTACGACAAGAACGAAGCCCTGCCTCTTGAGATTGTCATCCGGCCCGATGTAACACTCCAGGTTGACGATGTGCAGGCTGAGGCAGTGAACGTGGGAACAGAAGGGTATCTGAACCTCAAAGTGACGAACATCGGTACTGACGAAGCAAAGAAGGCCACGGTTGTTCTGAAACAAAACGACGCAAGCCCCGTCGTGCCGACAATCGGCAGCGTTTTCATCGGTGACTTCGGTCCCGGCGACATGAAAGAAGTTCAGTTTAAGGTAACAGCGGACAACAATGCCGAAGCAGGCACCTATCCGGTCGATGTTTCCGTAACCTACGAGGACTATGAAGGAGACATGACCTCCAGCGACGCAGAAACCATCGGCGTCCCTGTCGGCGGCAAGATTGACTTCACCGTCGTCTCAGAACCCACCATTGTATCCCCCGGCGGCAAGGCAGTTGTGGAAGTCGTCTTCAAAAACTCCGGCGCAGCAACCGTGTATGATGCTCAGGCCCGGATCAGTGCCGTGGACCCCTTCACAAGCAATGACGACTCGGCTTACTTAGGTGACATGAATCCCGGCGATGAAAAACTCGCAAAGTTTGACGTCAGTGTTGACAGTGACGCAACCGAGAAACTCTACGGTCTGGATGCGGAGATCCGTTACCGCGATGCTCTGGATAACAGCCAGATCTCCGACACCATGAAAGTAAAGGTGGATGTACAGAAGAAATCAGGAGCTGCCAGTATCTTTACCAACCCGATCGTCATCACGATCATCATCTTTGTGATTCTCGGGGCAGGGTATTATCTGTTCCAGAGTCGAAAAAAGAAGAATGAGCAATAAATGGACCCCACTACTCCCTGCCCCCTCTATCCGGCGGGCGGGGGAGATGCAGTCAGCCCTCAAAGATCAAGAGTGTCAGGTTGACCCTGATACCCCCCTCTATTTTATGTACCGAAACCTTGCATGGGATGATACTGATCAGGCCCATCTCGCAGCACAGCATGTTCGGTTTGATATGACCATTATTCCACCGGGTGTTTTCTGCGGTGAATATGTCAAAACCAAAGGCCATTATCACCCAAATGCTCCGGACGGTGCAGGATATCCTGAACTTTATCAGGTGCTCGAAGGAGAAGCTCACTATCTGTTGCAAAAAGAAGATCTTTCAGATGTGGTTGTCGTGCACGCAAAAGCCGGAGAATCGGTTTTTATTCCTCCGGGATACGGCCATGTAACCATCAATCCTGGATCTGATGAGCTGGTGATGGTGAACCTGGTCTCAGACGCCTTTGCAAGCAAATACGAAACATTTGAAGAACGTCACGGGGCAGCATATTATGAATGTGAAGGCTCTGTCTGGGAAAAAAATCCTGCCTACGGCCCGTTGCCGGAACTACGCTTCTTTGAGGCAGCCGAGCTCCCCTATCAAACCATTGTGCAGGGAGAGGAGATCTACGATCTTATCAGCAACGAGACCGTCATGGGCTGGCTCAACACCCCGGCAGACTGCCCCAATCCCTTCACCCCCTGATACTTTTTAGCCCGATTAATATTGTGTCCTCTATACTCTTCTGAAGAAAGAACTGCGGGAGTGGCAACAAGGCGAATTATGTCGGGCGAGGCATCTCATATGGTCACACTGCCAGAAGAAGAAGGTGAACGTTAATGCGTTCCTTTCAGAGCAGACTTGGGGGGCTCATCCGTTTATGCATCGATTTTTTTACCAGATGAAGCACCCGCTCCTCATTTTCGTTCTCCGCCGTCCAGCCTTCTGCCTCAAACCGACGCAGTGCTGCGTCAATGACATCATAGGATAGTCCCAGTTCTTTTTCATCACTCTGGCCATGCCAGAGGCCCGCAGATGGTGCTTTTTTTAGAATAGGTGCAGGAACACCTTTTGCCTCAGCAAGCCGGTACACATCGCCTTTATAGAGATACAGGAGCGGTTCGATATCGCCTGCATCATCGCCGTATTTTGTCGCATACCCAATCATATACTCACTGCGGTTCGATGTCCCACAGACCAGTGAATCAGTGCGATTGGCCTGATAATAGAGTGCCGTCATCCGGATTCTTGCCATCAGGTTGCCGGAAAGATAGGGGGAGTCCTCAAAATCCGGCATGTTTTGAAAACTCTCAAGCATTGGACCAATGGGGATAACGTTGCAGGCCATCCCAAGCGTTGTGCACAATGCTTCAGCGTCCTGTGTATCCTCACTTCGGGTCACTGCGGCCGGTAACAAAAAGCCCATGACATGCTCCGGTCCCACTGCTCCACAGCATAGTGCTGCCGCAAGGGCTGAGTCCACGCCGCCGGAGATCCCAAGCACAATGCCCTTTGCACCCGAGGACCAGAACACCTGGCGTATCAGTTGCTCGATGCGTTCAATCTCACAGCCAGTGCCACATCCGCAATCACGTTCACTCTTCATCATATCAGAGTTTGCTGACAAAGTCCTTCAATGTTGAGAGGGTTCCCACCGCAATTACTCCGTCGCCCTGCACAACCGGCTCATCACTTCCCGGCCGGACCCGGGTGTGATCACGGCTCTGAATACCCACAATCCGAACCTCGGTCGCCTCTTCAATCTCTCCAACGGTGATCTCTCCTTCCTTTATCCGGTGACGGAGCACGACCATACGGCCGTCCGGGAGATTCATGAGCACCTGAACCGTCTCAGCAAGCACAATAGAGGCAATGATCTGCCCGCCAAGAGTCGGCAAAAACGCCACATAATCCGCCCCGGCACGGTAAAGCTTATCTATAGCCTCAGAATCGTTGGCTCGTGCCAGTATACGCAGGTCAGGATTGAGGTTGCGGGCAATCAGCGTAATGAAAATATTGTCGATATCATTGCCGGTAGAGACGATACAGAAACGGGCCTCCATGAGACCTGCCTCCTTTAATATCGATTCCTGCGTGGCATCGCCTGTAACCATCGCTTCAGTCTCCGGTTTTTTATCAACCGTTACCGAAGGAACGCCAAAAGCCTCCAGCTCCCCTGAGGCAACACGTCCGACGTCACCATTCCCGGCAATCACCGCAAAACGCTCACCAACATCCTCAGTTGCCATCTCCTCTTCAAAAAAGTGCCGGAGAGACTTTACTGAGCCAAACAAAAAGAGCATTGTCGAAGCATCAACCTGAATCGAATCATCTTCAGGTGATATCAGGTGCCCTTCCTTCCAGAGATAGATCAGCTCAATGCCGTACTTCTCAAGGAGTTGCAGAGAACTTACTTTCTTTCCAATGCACTCACAACCTTCCATCACCGGGACATTAATGAGCCGCAGACGCTCCTCCGCGTCACCACCCTGGAGCGGAACCATCTGCATAAATTCATAGACAGTATCTGCATCCGGTGTCACAAAGACATGGCGGGCAAGAATCCGACCCGTAAAATATTTTGCCGAGAGCACATTGGTTGCCCCTGCATAGCGCAGATACCGTTTATAGGCCAAATCATCAACCACGGAGAGAATTGGGGCAGTTGTGGCATCTCTCATGCCCAGAATAATCGTAGCAGACGGAGCTTCATACTGATCAATAATAATGTGCTGAGCTTCGGCGACCATTGCCTCTTTCCAGACAGAACTTCCGCTCAAATCACCATAAATAACCGGCACTTTTCTGCGAAACCGCTGCATCGCAGCAAGAGCTTTGGCTTTATCTCCCTCGACCATAATCACCTTCAGATCGGTGATCATCAGGCTCTCGATCAGCGCCACGGTAAGTTCTGTGTAGCCGACAATCACCACATGACCAGAGAGAGAGCCAGAAATCTCAGTGGGTGGCTCCGGGGTGATATACTCCTGGATATATGGAGCAAGAACCGCCGGAATGATCAACAGAACCGTTGTAACGCCGGTTACAATGATCAAAATGACCAGCACCACTGTCAGCGGGTTTTCTATCGGGAAAAAGAGCACCAAATCATAGCCCACCGTGGTCATGGTCTCAAGCACAAAGAATAATGAATCCAGTAGAGTGATCTGCACACCCTCAAGCACCGGGATCAGCAGGTGAATGATCAGGGTATAGATAAAAACCTGGGCAACCAGCAGGAGCACATAGAGACGCAGGCGTTTGTTGCCGGGGAAGAGAAACAAATGGAGCAGATTCTTCCGGCTCATGGGCTACGCACCTCCCGCAAAAGGGCACAGGTCCGGCATGTTTCGTGCATGGGTTCGCCACACTCCGGGCAGGGTCTGGTGGCCGAACCTGATGGCGGCATCGTGCCTGCGAGCTTCTCTTTCAGTCCCATAAGGGCATATTTTGTTGCCGGATGGCCAAAATCATACTCATTCAGAAGAGAACGCACATCTCCCCGCAGCGCTGACCGGGCATATGGACAGCCGGGATCGTCAGCAAAACTCCCGACGGTGTACCAGGAATAGAGCGCCACCTCCCGCTCAGGAAGCGCTGAAAATGGGCGAATGCGGGGCAAAAATCCTTCCTTGTTCGTCTCAGTCCGTGTTAGGGCCGCTGCATCGCCCCGTAGGACGTTCATTAAAACAGACTGCGCCTCGTCATCAAGGTTAAACCCAAGGGCAAGCTTCGTGCACCCAAGATCCCGTGCAGTTTTATTGAGGAGCTGACGCCTGAGCACTCCACAGAAGGAACAGGACCGGGATTCCCCTTTCCGCGATACCACCTCATCCATCGTCAGGCCATAGGCCTCCTGAAACGAGGCAGTGTGCCACGCAACACCGAGATGCTCAGCAAACGCCCGTGGTCCCGCCAGATCCCGGTATCCGGCAATCCCTTCGTCGATTGTTATTGCCATAAACGAGAGATCCCGGCGGTCCTGAAATGTTGTTGAAAGAAAATGCAGCAGGGCACCGGAATCCTTGCCACCAGAGTACGCGACCGCGATGGTATCACCTGCTTCGATCATCTGATGGTGTCGGATACTTTTTTTGACCCGGGCCGTAAAATCCTGCAAAAAATGATCCCGGCAGAGATGCTGTCCGGAATAGCGCTGGAAGATAACCGCAGGGCGGCGGCATTTTGAACACGGGATGGTTGCTGTGGACATTTTTTTCCTTCCTGACGCTTTCGTATCGTCAATCTGGCGTATTCTATCAGTGCAAGATCTTTTGTTGCCGAAGGCAAATGTCTGTCGGTTGCCGGGACGCACAATCCGGAGGCTCCGCGATCAGTTACTATCATAGTTCTTTAGCACGATGTGAACAAACGTACTATAGAAATCATGACACTCTCTGCCGACGATATCCGGACTCTCCATAAATACGACATCCGTGTGCTGCTTGCCATCGAACGACTCATGAAACAGCACCAGTGGGTACCGGAGGATCTCCTCAGAGAACAAACCAAATTTTCAGAAAAAGAGCTGCTCTTCCGCCTCGGCAGGGTACAGGGAAAAAACCTTGTCAAGAGTAGCAGCGTCCCCTACAAAGGTTATCAGCTGGTTTTTTCCGGCTACGACGCACTTGCCCTGCACTCCCTCTCATCAAAGGGTACCATATCAGCTCTGGGCACGATTATCGGGGTTGGCAAAGAGAGTGAGGTATATGAGGCACTGGGCTTTGGGCCGGTTGTCCTGAAAATGCACCGGGTCGGGCAGCGCTCCTTCCATACGATCCGTAAAAACCGGGGATTTCTTCCTGAATGGAAACATTGCCCCTGGATCTTTGTCTCTACCCTCTCCGCACAGCAGGAATTTGAGGCACTTTCAACGCTACACAAGGGCGGCGTGTCGGTTCCCGTCCCAGTTGGCATCAACCGCCATGTCATCGTTATGTCACAGGTGCAGGGAATGGACCTGAAGGCCTGCACCGTGGACGACCCGGACTATATTTTACAGGCCATACTTCATGAGGCCGGCAAGGCCTATGCCCTTGGGTATGTACATGGGGATCTTTCTGAGTTTAATGTTATGACTGACGGTGAGACCGTGACGCTTATCGACTGGCCACAGTGGATTGCACCCTACCATCCCAGCGCTCCGGAAATTCTGGAACGGGACATCAAAAATATTCTTACTTTCTTTGAAAAGAAATACAGCGTTGCTCTGCCCTACACAGAGGCATATGAGCTGGTGGTCGGTTGAAAGTATTCGGCATAGACATCATCAAAGGATCGGTACGTTCACGGTCCAGACGTCCCCAATATGCCCTTATCGTACGAGAAGATCGCGAGAAAACTCTTGAGACTCAGGTCTCCTTCTATCGCCTGATTCGCCGTATCAGATCCGAATCTCCTGACATCCTCGCCGTCGACAGTATTCAGGAGATTGCCACCACCCAGCAGGATCTCGTCGGATTTCTAAATCTTCTTCCACCAAAGACACGCCTTGTACAGGTAACCGGCGGCGAAAAACAGGACAGCTTACAGGTAGTAGCAGCCCGGTACAACCTGAAATGCTCCAACAAATTCGACCCGTTTGCCGAGGCACGAACCATCGCTCATCTGGCCGAGCTCGGCGCCGGATGCGAGGTGATTGCTTTTGAAGACAGCTCTGATATCATCGTCTCACGATCCCGGTCGCTGGGCAAAGGAGGATGGAGTCAGAACCGCTATGCCCGAAAAGTTCACGGCGAAGTGCGGCTGAAAAGCCGGGAGATCGAGAGAACGCTTCGGGAGTCGGGTCTGCGCTACGAGAAAAACGAGCAGAAAGCCTTTGGCGGTCTAGGCCGGGTGATTTTTCATGTCTGCGCCCCCCGTGGCGGCATCCCGGTGCGGAATACACGAGGTTCTGACATACAGGTCAACGTACAGGGATTACGTCTCGACCGTATTCGGTATCAGCCGATGCAGGCAAAGGCGAAGTCCCTGATTCTGGGTGTTGATCCCGGCACCACAATAGGACTTGCCGCTCTGGACCTTGACGGTAATCTCGTGGACCTGAAAAGTTCCCGCCAGATGTCACTGAAAGATGTGGTCGAATACATTCTCTCACTGGGTCAGCCTGTCGTCGTCGCTTCTGACGTGGCAAAGATGCCCGCCTCGGTCGAGAAGATACGCCGGCTCTTTCAGGCGGTGGCTTACTCGCCAAAAGAGGATAAGACACAGGAGGAAAAGGCGACACTCTGCGGTGACTTTCCCTACTCAAACGACCACGAGCGTGACAGTCTGGCTGCGGCAGTGGAAGCGTTCCGGTACTTCGACAACCATTTCAGAAATGCAGTGAAACGGGCCCCGGCGGGCTATAACCTTGATGATATCCGGGCCGGCCTGATTCGCGGTCAGTCCCTTGAGCAGATTACCGGCAGGTCGGAGGAGAAATTTCAGGCACGGGAAGATGATGCTGAACCAGCTGGACCAATTACTCCGGCCGATGACCGGATGCTTCGCCTTGATGGCCGGGTCAAAAAGCTGACACTCCATGTGCATGAACTTGAAAAGAATCTGGCAGCGAAGGACCATGAGATTGCCCGGCTGGAAGGACGGATCAGTTCAGAGCGAACGCAGGCGTCTCAGGAACGGCGGCAGTCTACGGACATTGTACACCGTGAGAGCAAGATTAAATCTCTGAAGAAGAAACTGCGTAAGACTGAACGGACCAATAAGAAACTGGTGAAACAGATCGACCGGCTCAGGCGGTTCTCAGCACTCCAGATGGACGGCGATTTTGTGCCGGTGAAAGTCGCCCCTGCTCTCACCCGCGAGAGCCTGCGTGAGCTGGATAACGACCTTGGCATCGGCGAGGGTGATGTTGTGTATGTCGCCAGAACAGACGGTTGGGGGATGAGTTCGGTGGAATTCCTTGCTGGTGAAGAGATAAAAACGCTGGTCACCGGAACCGACGATCCTGATCTGGTTCAGACCTGCCTCACGCTTGGTTTTCCCTGCCTTCCGGCATCAGCAGTCCATGTGATGGTGCGGGGGAAGACTGGCACCGTTGAACATACTGCACTGGAACAAGCACTTGAAGACTGGGAAGAGCAGAAGGCTACGTATCTCCAGGCAAAGAGCCATGAGATGCTGGACTCAATTGTAAAAGAATATCGATACAGTCGGGAGCAGGAGGTGCGACGCCATGGATGATCGGGCTTTAGTCAAAAAAATTGCTGAAATTATCGGGACTGAAACGGTAGCTGACGATTGTGCGGCGATTCCCTGTGGGGCAGGCGGCACGCTGGTAGTCAGCACGGATATGCTACACCGAACGACTGACTTTCCTGAAGAAATGAGCAACGAGGAGATTGGCTGGATGAGTGTGGCGGTTACGATCTCGGATCTGGCAGGCAGCGGGGCAAAACCGGAAGCGGTGGTGTTGGCGGTGGGTCTTTCGGACCCCGACTGCCTGGAAGGAATTATCCGGGGCGCCGATGCCTGCTGCAAAACCTACGGGGCACGTCTTGTCGGCGGTGATCTGGACCACCATGATGAACTGACCATCGTCTCAACTGGCTTTGGCTTTGCGGTGACCGGCACGCCGGTCCGACGCAGCGGGGCACAGGTGGGCGATCTGATTGCTATCGTGGGACGTCCCGGTGAAGCGATGGCTGCGCTTGCCGGATTTACAAAGTACCGAAGCTCCCTTCTAACCCCCCGCCCTAAGGTCGAAGAGAGTTCGCGCTTAGCGCAGGCTGGCATCTCCTGTATGATGGATGTTTCAGACGGACTCGCTCTTTCACTTGCGGATCTGGCAGACCTCAATGATGTCTGTATGGCGGTTTACTCAGAGCAGATCCCACTTCCTGCCGGACTCCCCACACAACAAGCCAGCGATTTTGCGCTCTATGGTGGTGGCGATTTTGGCCTGCTCTTTACCTGCCCACCTGAGGTGTTGCCAGTAGAAGGGGTTGACGCGATCGTGATCGGCGAAGTGCTGAAAGGAGAGGGTGTGACACTTGATGGGATGACCCTCAGGCGTGATGGCTATCAGCATACGTGGTAACTCGGATTTGTTCTAATAATAACCGGTTAAGCAAAATGATGAATCTAGCGGGAATGGCAAAAGCAGAAGATAAGCACCTTGGTGTGCCATACTCAACTTTTTTGAGACGAAAAAATGAATTTAGGGTCATTTAAGTTAGACATTATCTGTTAAAAATGGAATTTAGAGCCACAACAAATCCTAACCCACCTGCCACATCAAGAAGCACCATTGAAACAGTAAAAAAAGATTTTGTGTTTTCATATGCTTCTTGCCAACCTCCTGATAATGTTTGAGCTGCTGAACTTGCATCCAATGTGCCAATCGCCGAGTGAATTATTAATTGGAATATTTGCATGAAGAACGCTCCAAAAATAAATTCAACAGCGAAAATACCTATCTCATTATTTTCCATCCATTTATCTCCTTGATATATCCTTTAGATTAATTCAGGACTTTAAAATATAATTCAACTTGAAGTGAGGATATAGCATAAATGTATCTCTAATTTTTTTAAGAGATTTTCAAACAAAAGCATCCAATTTAATTTCAGAAAATAACAAAAAGAGAGCTCAAAAAAATGATGGACCTGGCGGGAATTGAACCCGCGGCCTTTACGTTGCGAACGTAACGATCTTCCCCTGATCTACAGGCCCTTTTTTGTTGTTGCCTTATGACGTTTGTTGGTACAGAGCAATAAGGACGACGTTTGTGATGGAAGTAAATCTGACATTTCAACGTTAACCTGAGATTGTTATCAAAAAATCAAAAGGGGAGTAAATGCAGAGGGGGATGCGAAACACACAGTACAGACATTTTATTGATCGATCGAAACCAGATTGATTCTGCATTTACATATTGTGCTGAACTCCACGACAAAGTCAGCAACTAACCATTATCTTTCTACCCTTATAAATTTCCCGAATCAATAGTTAAAAAATGAAACTGACGATTATTTTATGTTCTCATTCTCACAGAAATGTTCAAACCGGGAGAGCAACAATGCACCATCTTCACCTGCTACAAGAAACCTGACGAACTGACCAATCATCTGAACGGACTGTTCACCAACGTGATGTTCCAACTGGCAGGCATCCGTCTGTGCCAGTTGTTCATCAACACCAATCAGGATCAGAAACTCCGCAATCACCCGGTGCTTTTCTGAGAGAACCTGAGCAAGTTTTTCCCCTTTCTTAGTCAGCGTCGCCCCACAGTGAGCCTGATAGGAAATCAGACCCTTCTGCTCCAGTTTCTTTAGAATCTCCGTAACCGACGGAGGTTTGACATTCATCTCCGTGGCAATGCTACCGGTAAGTGCCTGCCCATCCTTCTCCTGAAGGTCATAAATTACCTCAATATATTCTTCGATCGTTTTTGTTCTCATTGTCGTCCATCCCTTAGTTTAATATCAGATTCAGAGACGTTCCGACAATAAGCGCTGTTGCGATCATCAGCGCAGCCGATTTAGCCATATCACGCAGCCCCAGTTCTCTGATCAGCACCGCAAAGGTTGCGACGCACGGGAAGTAGATTGTCAGCACAGTCACAGCGATAACCAGTTGTATCGCCGTCATTCCCAGCGGTAAGAGCATCCCGACGGCCAGATCCTTTCTGAGAAATCCCATCAGAAGAGCTGTCGTCGCATCCTGCGGAAGGCCAAACAGCCCGGTCGTAATCGGCGCAAGAAGCATCCCAAGCCACTGAAGAAATCCCACCAGATAGAGGATGTTCACGATCAGTATGCCCAGAAACAGATAGGGGATAGCCTCTCCCAAAAAGCCCCGGACCCGCATCCACGTCTTCTTAAGAACGGTACGGGCATGTGGCATTCGGTATGGCGGAATCTCAAGGCAGATCTCCGGACTCTCTCCTTTGACAAAACGGTTCAGCAGGAGCCCGGCAACGATATAGACTATGATCAGTGTTCCAACAACGAGCAGGATATATTTCATTCCATACGGCCCAAGTATCGCAAAAATCATAGCAATCTGAGCCATACACGGAACGGCAATCGCAAGCAGTGTCGCTGAAATAAACCGCTGTTTCCGTGTCTCCATGCAACGAACAGCGAGAGCTCCCGGCACGTTGCAACCCAGGCCCAGAAAGAGCGGAATGATACCATGACCATGCATCCCAAGCCGGTGGAAGAACGTATCAGTAAGCGTCGCAAGACGGGGCATGTAGCCGGAATCCTCGAGAATTGCAAGCGTCAGATAAAAGGCCACAATATAGGGAAGAACCATGCCAATCGGAACAAAAAGGCCGGTGGTCAGAAGGCCCATGGACTGGACATAATCGATCTGGCCGTCAAAAAGCTGCCCGATAAGAAGTTCCTGGAGAAATC
>CAZBGM010000021.1:0-1086 GCA_964491505.1 uncultured Methanomicrobiaceae archaeon
GTCCGCTGCACGAGAATGCCGCCATCAATCGTCCGCATCTCATCAGCTGCTATTGGATCAGGTAGTACCAGAACCCGCATATTCTCCTTTCGGGTCATAATCGTCCTTGCCTCTTCCGTGTAGGATGGTGCGATAATTACCTCAATAAACGTAGAAACAAGTTCCTCAGCAAGATCTGCTCCGACCTCCTGATTAACTGCGACCACACCACCATAGGCAGAAATGGGATCTACCTCACGGGCCTGCAGATACGCTGTAAGAATAGTTTTTCCAAGAGACACGCCACAGGGATTATTGTGCTTGACAATAACCGCTGCCGGTTCGTCAAATTCCCGTACTAGACCAACAGCAGCATCAATGTCGAGATAATTATTATATGACATCTGCTTTCCCTGGAGTGGCATCTGTCCGGCAATACCGGTTTTGCCATACACTGCCGCTTTCTGATGAGGATTCTCACCATAGCGCAGCGTTCGCCCGTTGCCAAACTGTTTCGAAATGACTTCAGGGAACGTCTCATTCAGACCATATAGGTGATTTGCAATTGCAGCATCATATCCGGCTGTACGGGCAAACGCCTTCTTTGCAAGCACTAGACGTTCATCAGCATTGAGCCCGCCACATGCCAGAGCCGCCGAGACCATCTCATAATCTGACGGATCAACGACCACTGCCACATCTTTGAAATTCTTTGCTGCAGCCCGGATCATTGCCGGACCACCAATATCGATATACTCCACCAGTTCGTCAAGCGGCAGATTCTCTGACGACATTGCTTCAAAGGGGTAGAGATTGACAACCAAGACATTAATTGGATCGATACCACGCTCTTCCATCACCGCGTCATCGATGCCACGGCGTCCCAGAAGACCACCGTGAATTTTTGGGTGCAGCGTCTTGACCCGTCCGTCCATCATCTCAGCTGACCCCGTATAGGAGGAAACCTCAGTAAAGTCAATACCTGCCTCTGCAAGAACTTTTCCAGTACCACCCGAACTTAAGAGGGAGTATCCGGCCTGTGTCAGAAGCTTGGCAAGATCAACAATGCCTTCCTTATTCCACACTGAAAGGAGTGCCCGTTTCATA